>NZ_JBPWAP010000015.1:0-97810 GCF_051776705.1 Bacillus cereus group sp. BceL291
CCTAATATTAAGAAAAAACATTCAATTTCTTTATATTCTATCACGAATATAAAGAAAGGATGGCATTTTTTACTTTTGGGGATAGTTAACACTTTTAAGTTGATGGGCATGCTACACCCCCCTCAATTGTAGTTTTCTTTATGCTAGTTATGATATGGATGCAGTGGACAATATTTGTCTACTGCTTTTTTTGTTTCTATAAGATTGAATATTCTGTGTTATGTAGTTGATTCATTTATAATAAATGGTAACATTTATTGTGCATACAAAATATGATCGTGAAATTAAGAATAAATTAGTGGAAAGGAGTGAAGGAATGTTTCATACAAACCGTTTACAAATTCGTAAATATACAATGGATGATTTACAGTTCTACGCTTCACTATGGGGAAACGAAAAAGTAATGCGCTATATTGGAAACGGGAAGTTAAAAACATATATGCAATGTAAAAAAAGTTTGGAGGAGTGGGTAATTCCTAGCTATAAAAACGGCCTCGGTTTATTTGTATTAATTGAAAAGGAAACGGGAATACGGATTGGTCATGCAGGATTAGTAAAGCAGCAGATAGATGGAAAAGAGGAAATTGAAATTGGTTATTGGTTATTACCTCAGTATTGGGGAAAAGGCTATGCGAAAGAAGCAGCGGCAGCATTTCGAGACTATGGCTTCCAAGCGTTAAGAATGAATAAATTGATTTCTCTTATTAATCCGGATCACCCCGCCTCAATCTTTGTTGCTAGAAAAACGGGGCTTAGTTATGAGAAAACAACTTCATTTCATGGGATGGATGTTCTCGTTTATTCCATTAGGCGCGTTGGATGAAAAAAGGTTAATTGCATTTTTTGAAGAATGGTATATAAAAATAAAGGGGGGATTACATGTACATTTATCATAATGGACTTATTATTCGTGAGGGAACGAATGGTGTACCTGCATATGCAATTAAGACTTTATTTGAAGATGCCGGTTGGAGCAATGATAATATCCCTTCTTGGCAAATTGAAAAATTCACGATAGCATTTGAAAATTCAACATGGGCATTCACAATTTGGGATGAAGAAGAGATGATTGCCATGGTTAGAGTCGTTTCTGATGGAATCATGGTCGCGAACATAGTAAATTTAGTTGTGAAATGTGAATATAGAGGGAAGGGATTAGGTAAGAAACTTGTCGCTCTTTGCTTGCAAAAGCTACCACATGGTGACTGGTTTGCACATACTTCTGCGAACAATTTTGATTTTTATAGAAGCTGTGGATTTGAAGTTAGAGAGCTATCGAGAAATGGAACATGTGCGTATTATGGATATCAAGTCGCGAAAAGAGATGGTCACCGATAAATGAATGAAAAGTAAAAGTTTAGCGAGGTAATTTTGAGGATTTGATAATAGAGAATGGATTGAGGCACATTTTATGATAAAATAAAAGAAAATTCTGTTTATTATTAGGGGGATAAAAATGAGTATAAAAGTTGGGGATGTATTTAAATATGAAAGAAGATTTACTGAGGAAGAGGTGTTTGAATTTGCAAATATTACCGGAGATAAAGGTAGACACCATGTGGAATATGATGAAAATGGAAGATTAATGGTCCATGGTTTATTGACTGCTAGCATTGGAACGAAAGTAGGCGAAGAATTACATTACATAGCAAGAGAATTAGTAAGTGAGTTTATTAGACCAGTTTTCACAGGAGATACGATCACTTGTGAATTAACTTTAACAAATGTTGAGCAAATGGAAGGCTATAAAAAAGTTTCAATCGAGTCAGTTTATCGCAATCAACACGAAAAGACTGTACTAGTGGGGACAAGTTATGGAATTATAAGGGGATAAAAAAGAAGCCTGTTTAGCAGGCTTCTTTTTTATTATTTAGTAAACACGTTTTCGATTTTCCGCATAACTAGAGATGAGTAGTAATGCAGTTTCTTCTCCTATATTACGAACAATATGAGGAACGCATGCATTCCATGAGAAAGAATCACCTTCTTCTACAATTGCAATATCTTCACCGTGCTGAACTTCTAGTTTTCCGCGTAATACAAGGTGACATTCTTCCCCTTCATGGGCATTTGGTGAGTTTTCTTTCGGGAATCCAGTAGGGATTTCTACTAAAGATAGGCGAAGGCCCCCTTGCTCCGCAACATGTTCAATTCTTTGCTCATCTTTGCCGTATACACTGTATTTCCGTTCTTCTTTTTTGACAATTTTTAATCGATCTTTTTGCTCTAACAATAAATAGGGAAGGGGAACGTTTAAAAAATTGGAGATCGTTTCTAAAGTTGAGATAGATGGTGATGTTTTATTATTTTCAACCTGACTCATAAATCCTTTAGAAAGACCTGTTCCCTCACAAATTTGTGCGATTGTTATGCCCCTACGTTGACGAATTTCACGTATTGCAGAACCAATATTCATAAAATCAAGCTCCTTTTTGTAAACAACTATTTGTATCATAGCAAAAAAAATATATTTTTTCCCAGTGAAAATGAATTGACGAATAAAAAAAATTAGTGTATGTTTTGTAATGTAAATAAAAGTTTTGTATAAGAAAACTATAAAGGAGAGAAAGAAATGAATCAACATATTGGTAACTTAATTATTCGTATCGTGTTAGGGGTAACATTCTTCATGCACGGTTTAACAAAATTCCAATCAGGAATTGACAATATTGCAGGGTGGTTTACAAGCATTGGTTTACCAGGAGGACTTGCATACGGTGTAGCAACATTTGAATTAGTTGGAGGCCTATTATTAATTCTAGGTTTAGGTGTAAGATATATTGGATTATTATTTGCACTTGTTATGGTTGGAGCAATCGTAAAAGTGAAATGGTCAGCTGGTTTATTGGGAGATGGAAAAAATCCTGGTTTCGAATTAGAACTTGCATTATTAGCAATGGGTGCATACTTATTTGTTGCAAAAGCTGATGGTTTTGTAGATAATTTCTTAAAAGAAAAAATGTCAAAGAAGAACTAATTTAAATGGGGGGCTAACAAGATGAGTTTTCAACTTCATCCCGATACAACACTGGATGTTGTTCATTTATACGTATCTAATGTAAAGAAATCACTAGAGTTTTATACGGAAGTACTAAGTATGAAGGTGCTAAAAGAAGAAAAAGCAGTCGTTACATTTGGGAATGAAAATGATGAACCACTTCTTATCATTGAAGAAAAGAAAGAAGCTTTTCCGAAGCAAAGAGGAAGAACAGGGTTATATCATTACGCAATTTTATTACCAAGTAGGCAGGATTTAGCGAATGTTCTTCGTCATCTTGTAGAAATGGTATATCCACTACATGGCGGGGCCGATCATTACTTTAGTGAAGCTCTTTATTTAGCTGATCCAGATGGAAACGGGATTGAAATTTATCATGATCGACAAAAAGAAGTTTGGCGTGATGAGAATGGAGAGCTCCCATTTGTTAGTAACCCGTTAGCTGGTGAAGAATTATTGCAGCAAGGAAGTACATGGAGTGGATTTCCAGCTGGTACTGTGATGGGGCATATTCATTTCCATGTAGCTAATTTAGAGGAAGCGAAACGTTTCTATGTTGATGGTCTTGGTTTTGAAGTAACAATCCCAGCTCGTAATGGAGCGTTGTTCGTATCAGCAGGTGGCTATCATCACCATATCGGTTTAAATACATGGCAAGGTGAAGGGGTACCACCGCAAATGCCAGGTTCTGTTGGTTTGAAATATTTCACAATTGTATTAGCGGATGAAAAACAAAAAGAGCAAGTATGTGAAAGCTTAAAAAATATTGGTAAGATTGCTACGTACAAAGATGGAATATTACAAGTCGAGGATCCATTTGGACATTGTATCCATTTCCAAATAAAAGGAGAAGCCTAAAAAGGCTTCTCTTTTTTATTTTCTTATAATTGCATTTTCGTTTTGTAAAAATAGTTCATCAAATTGTTTTGCAAGCTCAAAATCTAGTTTCGTTAAACCTTTTGCATTCCAAGATGACAAAGTAATAATAACTGCTTTATACTGGATAAGGATAAATGGATGGTGATTATGTTCTTCTGATAGTTTGGCGGCTTCAGAGACAAATTCGACTCCTTTTAAGTAGTCGGAAAACATATATTTTCGTTCAATCCATTTCTCATCTTTTACCATCCATTTATCTACCTTCAATAATTCCTCGTGAACTTCTTCTTCAGTTAATCTTAGCATCATTTTTCACATCCTTTATTGGAAGTAACGCAAGACCATTGTTAATAAGGCGTGTTACAGCTTCGTCAGTTGTGAAAGTAGAAAGTTGATGTAGTAATGCTGCAGATGTTTCATGCCCTTTGTTATGCTCTAAAAGTAACTCTAATACTTCAAGGCGCAGCAACCATTCTTTCGCATAAAATTTATTTAATACTTCTTGGATTGCTACTAATTGATCGATATGCGCGTCGTGTAAAATCCCCTCACTTCGAATATCTCGAACTGTTTGATACATACGCTCGAGTTCATTCAGTACAAGCGGAGCAGGAATTTCTTGAACTTCTTCATCCATTGGGAAAAATGCTGCTGCATCTGCGGCACCTGGGAATACTGAAGTGATTTGTGAGCCAACAGCCATATCAAATGCGCCCCATGAAGCATCAAATAAAACGCGGGCGTTATAAGTAACTGTGCAATCGATAAAGGAAATAAGAGCAATTTTCTTATCATTTTTCACAATATCTGTTACTGTTCCTTTTACATGAATACCACTTGCAAAAGTAAACTCAGCGATAGTTCCAATTTTAATTCCTAATGATTGTAGTTGTTCGTCTGTACAATTTTCTAATGCAATATTTTCAGTAAGTAATCCAATCGGTGTTCCAAATCCGTCACTGTGTACAGAAGTAGAATGATTCGCTAACTGTTTATTATGAAGCGCTAATGCCGTTGGCGAATTTGTTCGCATGTAAATTAATTCACCTGCATCGTTTTCAATTGTCTCGCTAAATGTACCTGTAATTTGTAATCCACTATTTAGCTCAGCTGTTGCATAGTTCTCAGAGCGAATTGCTTTTTCTAAACCTTCTTTTCCACCTGTTTTAAAGGCCATCGTTTTAGAAAATGTTTCAAGCGCATCTGTTAATTCTTCAAAGGATTCACAAACAAATAGTTGTGGTTGCATTTTTGTTACGTCATAAGTTGTCCCTGTACATGCTTCGATAGAAAATGGAACCTTTTCTACAGCGTCTGTTAAGCAATGTTTGCTTTCGCCAACAGAAGAAAGGAGACCAGCACCATATATCTTTGGATCATCTATATTTCCGATCAATCCATATTCTACTGTCCACCAGAAAAGACGTGAAATTTGTTCAGCTTCCGATAAACCAGAAACTAAGTTTTGTTTTTCAATTACAGCATTTTCAGCAGCCTTAACTTCATCAGGAGTAGAAGTAGGGCTTTCTTTTACTATCGTTAATGTACGAACAGCTTCAAATGCATCATGTTCTTCTTTTGTAGAGAAAGCTTTTGCACCAATTTGCCCAAAACGTTTCACATATTTTGCATATGTAGGATCAAGTAAAATCGGTGCGTGTCCTGCGGCTTCATGTACGATATCTGGAGCTGGTGTGTACTCGATATTTTCTACTTTCCGGATATCTGTTGCAATCGGTAGTAATCCGTGTCCTTGAAAATCGAAGAATGCTACGCCAGGAATAAGTCCGTCAATTGTTACAGCGCCCCAGCCGCTTGGTGCCAAACACTCATTCATTTCTTCTACTTTTGGAATTGCATCTATATTAATACCAGATGATTGTAGTCCGTTCACATAGGCTGGATGAGCAACGTCTTTTAAGAAGCTATGATTTTGTCTCATAATGTAACGCCACACAGCGTGATTCACCGGTGTGTATTGATCATAATGTTGTGTGGATACAAATGGTTTTAAATGCGATGGAATTTCTGTTTTCTTTGTCATTTAGACATCCTCCTTTTTTTCAATAAAATTGAATATCGATTTCGTATAGCTTGTATCACCCCCTTTCATTTTTTGTAAGCGCTTATAAAATTTTATCATAAGATTCGGAATTATTTAACATATGTTTCTGTGATAAATAGAAAAAGCCCCTATCGGAAAATCCGATAGGGGCGAAAGAATCGCGGTACCACCCTATTTGTAAGTGAAAATATACTTACATCTCAATTAATGATAACGGAAAAATTCCGTCTTTTCCTCCATGCATAAAAGCACTACGAAAAAGAAGCTCCAGAATTGTAATTCATACTTATATATGTGCTAATTTCCACCGACCATTAGCTCTCTGTAACAGGGATATAAGATACTACTGCGATTCTTTCAACGCGTATATATGAAATTGTGTAAGAGGATGGATGCAAAAAAGTCCCTATCGGAAAATCCGATAGGGACGATAAAAATCGCGGTACCACCCTATTTGTAAACAACTAATTGTTTACCACTCACTTTACGATAACGGAAAGATCCGTCTTTCTCTTCATGCATAAAAAGCATTACGGGAAAGAAGCTCCAGAATTGTAATTCACGCTTGTATATGTACTGATTCGCACCAACCATCAGTTCTCTGGGACAGTGATATAAGTCGCTACTAGCATTCCTTCAAAGCCGATATATAATTCGTTAAACTAAACTATGTTTTGTATTATAAAACTATATTAAAAAAATTGTCAACAAAAATTTTTTATCCCGTGTTAATGAGCAGTAAAATTCCTACCTCAAAATTCGGTGGGAGAATAATTGCCCGTAACCCCCGATTGGTGAAGGCTAATAATCAGTGGGGATGAACAAAATCTCTACTGATTAAGGCTTCACTTTATTTCACTTCTAAATTAACAGTTAAATTAGAGGTATTGCCAGCTGCATCAGTTGCTACAATGTGAATAGTATTTTTTTCTTCGTGTAATTGAGTGCGATCGAAATAAATGTCATAGCTTTTCTCCCAAGGGTTCAGGAATGCCTGTTCCCATACACCATTTCCGTTAATTTCATATTGCATTCTCACTGGAATACCAGGTGCTTTTTTTAGCTCAGCATGATAAGACTGAGCATTACTATTTTGTAAATCTGGAGCATGCTGAATATTACTTTGAGCAGCGAGAGGTGCATGTTGCAATTCTACAATTACTGATATTTCTTTTGTTGTTTTCGTTTCAACATTTTGAGCAATTTTATGTTCTCCCCACTGTTCAATCGTTGTTTTTAATTGTGGACTAAATTGCTTCTCCTTTTGTAGTGATTCAGCATGAGCGCTTAAAGCTCCAAAACTAGAAAAGACAAGCGCCATGCTTAATAGTGTAGATGTAGTTTTTTTCATTGATACTCCCCCTAATAAAAAGTGCCAATATTCAGAAATTAAATCTTACATTTTAGTTATAACTTATAAATATAAATGTTGGCTAAACTATACTTTCGACATAATTCATACCAATCCTCTATGAATTGAAAATTTCTTGGGAAATTTTTTCTGATTATGTCGAATCGATATTTTTCACATATTGTAGGAAGAAAGTGAGGAATGCTATGAGGGAAATGGAGTGATGGTATGAAAAGGCTAATAGTAAGTGGTAGTGTAGTGTTGTTTATGTTTTTGTGTTCTATCACTATTACTAGCGCAGAAAATAATAGTGTGAAAGTTGCTTTTATTCGTCATCATAACCTTTGGATTAAAGTTGAGGGGAAAGAAAAACAACTTACAAAAGGAGAGAACATAACAGGGCCAAAGTGGTCACATGATGGAGAATGGCTGGCATATGTAAAAGGGAAGAAACAAAATATTCTTGAGTTATATCGGCTGAAAGATGGAAAGAAAGTTACGCCGTTTCACTCAGAAGCATCGAATTATCAATGGTCACCAACAGAAAATATAATTGCATTTATATTTACAGGTACATTAAATACATTTGATGTAGAAAAAAAGAATGCAGATTTTGAAAATGTATCGGCTGGTGTAGGGGATTATGCATGGTACCCCGATGGAAAGAACTTTCTTGTATCCTCTGAAGCGCACTTACTTCCAACAGGATGGACAGGGGCTCAGCTATATGAAGTGCAAAAAGATGCACATATGAATCCTCACAAAATGAAGCATTTGTATGCATTGCCAAATGAACATGATGATTTCCTAGCGCTAGTAGCAAGTGGCTTTAAGTGGTCACCAGATCAAAAGTGGATTTCATTTTTAGCAGTACCGACAGCTTCATGGTCAGCTGATAGTAATACGCTTTGCTTAGTTCGTGCAGATGGCAGTCGGTTTGAAAAAGTAGATCAAATGTTACTAAACGCACAATGGTTTCAATGGGCACCATCAAAAAATATATTAGCTTATATTGAAGGGAGCGGAAGAGTTGCATTAGAAAATAAGCATTTAAAAGTAAAGGAATTGCCAGCACTTCAGCAGAACATATTTACGCCGAAAGGATATGTTGATTGGGATTTTGTATGGAAGAACGATAGAGTAATTATCGTTTCACGAGCAAAGGAGGCAGGGATAGAAACTCCACCAGAAAAAAGGCCACTACCATCTTTGTATGAGGTCGATAGTACAAGTAATGCACAGCATCAAATCACAAAGAAAAAGAACAAGCAAGGGGATTACCACCCGATCTTCATGAAGAAGAGTAATCAATTAATTTGGATACGTTCAGACCGTAAGAAAGCGGATGTATGGCTTGCTCATAAAGATGGGAAACAGGAAAAGAAGTGGATTGAAAATATAGATGTACCAGCGTGGTATTATGAGAAATGGAATTGGGAAAATGTCATCTCGGTAAAATAACAATAAAAAACTGCCTAAAAGATCATTTTAGGCAGTTTTTTATTGTTATTTATGCGTTTTATTTGGCTTTTTTTTCGCTGGGTTTCCGTTCCCTTGGCGCTTTCTATTTTGTTCATCTTTTGCTTGTTTTTCATGTAGTGTATCTAAAAATTCATTCGAGTTACTCATTTTTCTATCACTCCTTTCATTTCGTCCTAATTACTATAACCATTTAGGAGGATAATCATGAGTTAGAAGTTAGGCACTTAATTTTCTTTGATAATGTAAGTAAAATATTCCATACATAACAAATAGCATGAGTAAAACTTGTAACTCTACATTTTCCTTTAAAATAGCTGCGATAGGGTCTGGTAAGTACGGTGATTTATCGTTTGTGTTTAAACCTAACCATTTATTTAAGAGGCTAATGGTACAAAACATAAAAACACCGGACCAGCTTGCCGTAATTGCTTTTTGTTTAATTTTTGTTTCACGTTCATCATCTGTAATCCAAGGATTAGCAGTTTTATCCCGCATTAACGGGCAGTAAGACCCCCACCTCAAAATTCAGCGGAGGCAAAGAAGTTAGGTGGGGATCAACTGTCCGTAAAAGCCCGATTGGTTCAACTAATAATCCGTGGGGGATGAACAAAACCCCCACGGATTAAAGTTTCACTTTATCACTACTAAAAAATCCATTTATGTATCCCCATATAATCATTCCAATTAAGATGGTTATCCATTTCATATTTTTTGATTCACTTCTCCCTTGTAAAAAGTGTTTTACATATCAGTTTTTCATATAGCAGGAATAAAGTATAAGATAGGGAAGAAATATGTAAGAGGATTTCATAAAGAGAGGAGGAAGAGGATGAAAATCGTTTTTGTTCGGCATGGTGAAGGTGAACATACAACGGATTTACCAGAAAGTTTACAAGTGTTTGACCCACCATTGACGAGAGTAGGAAAGGCTCAAGCTAAATTACTTCAATGCAATGTGCCATTGCAAGAGACGGATATATTAATTGTTAGTCCTACACTTAGAACTTTGCAAACGGCGACAATATGGAGTGCGAAAGTTGCTTGTCAAAAACTAGTCCATCCATATGTATCCCCACGTATTTTTCCTTATCGAGAAGGAGCGAAAACATTACCGTGCGATTATATAGTAGATCAGGGAATGATAACAAAGTTATTTCCGCATTTTTCGATAGAGAAAAGCTCAAATAATCAGTTATGGAAGGAAGGTATAAACACTATTTCAGAGAATAGTTTTCAGCAAATAGTAGATGAATTTCTTCTTTGGTGTTATGAACTGGGTGCTGAAAGAATTTGCATTGTATCTCACGATGGAACAATTACAGCATATAGGCAATATTTACAGAAAGTCGTTTTAACTAGATCAGATTTTTTGAAAGAAACGGGCATATATGAAATGGATTTATCCCATAAAATTCTGATTGATAAGGGCTGATTATAGGATGGGGGTTGTATGTTGAATATTGCATTAGTAGTTGGTTTTAATTCGGATTTAGAAGCGCAATCAATTCGAGCATCTCTTGAATATTTTGGTGCAAGGGTTGTGACATATTGGATTGGTAGGCCGAAAGATTTTGTGGAAGTTCTTTCTGGAAAGAACTTATTTAACAATATTAATTATATTATTTTTTGCTTTCATGGTGAAGAAGGGAAGTTTGTCATGGAAGAGTTAGGCGAAGAAGTATATGAACAAGATGAACCGAGAGGGGATTTTGGTACAGAAGAAATTTATAAATATGCAAAATTGCATAATACACATATTGTAAATAGCGGGTGCACGTTAGGGGAGCAAAATCTAGCAAAATCTTTTTTACATAGTGGTGCGAAATCATATATTGGATCGATTGATTATGTAGATGGAAATGCAGCACTTATGTTTACTATACGCTTATTTTATGGGGTTATTAACCATGGGAAAACGTTAGAAGAAGCGTTTCAAGAAGCGAGTTTAATTGATGAGGAGACACATACATTTCGATTCTATAATTAGTGTGAAACACGTTTATTCTATATTCGAATAAACGTGTTTCACATTTAACTCACATTTTTTTTACATTTTTTTCAATGAAAATGGTTATCACTTGTGGTATGATATGTTCAAGTTTTTACAGGTAATAAAAGTTACTATATAAACGTTAGTTTTTAATGTTTCATACGCATGTCACAGATTATTCATAATTAACGTTTGAAAAATAAGTAACTAATGTTATTATATTATCTGTAACTAACTTAATTACAACTTTAGGAGGAAGATATGGTTATTCAATTTTTAAGAGAAAACAAAGCAGTTTCTTTTGCATTAGCAGTAATTCGAGTATATCTTGGTTACACATGGTTAATGGCTGGAATCGGTAAACTACAAGGAAAAGGATTCGATGCAACAGGTTATTTGCAAGGGGCAATTGAAAAATCTAAAGGTGCACAACCGGCTGTTCAATCTTGGTGGGCATCATTCTTACAAGAATTTGCAATTCCAAATGTAGATTTGTTTAATACACTTGTAACATGGGGAGAAATTTTAGTCGGAATTGGTTTAATTGTAGGCTGTTTAACAAAAACAGCGGTCTTTTTTGGTCTTGTAATGAACTTTTCCTATATGTTTAGTGGGTCAATTGGTGTGAACCCTGAGATGGTTATCTTATCTATGTTTGTTCTTGTTTCCGGTATGAACGCTGGGAAATTTGGAATGGATGGCTTCGTTATCCCGAAAGTATTAGGGTCAAAAACTCCAAAACGCCAAAAGCAAGCTGCTTAATATATGAAAACGGGTATCTCATTTTGAGATACCCGTTTATGTTATTTTTCAACTTTAATCGGATTGTTCTTAAAGAAATCTTTTACATACCCGACAAATTCTTGTGGTTCTTGGCGAAATGGTGCATGATAACCTTTTTCAATAATATGTAAAGTGCTATTTTTTAAGAATTGATGATACGTTTCTCCTTCTTTCCAGGAAACGCTACTATCATTTCTGCCCCATATAATTAAAGTTGGCTGTTTTATTTCATTTGCATTAATTTTAAGACGTCTAGGCCATAATTTCATTTTATTATAATGCTCTTCATCATTACGTTTGAATTTCACTTTGCTTTCATCATAATCTGTAATAGAAGAAACGGCATTTAAATCAGTCGACAATTGTGGTTTTGGTGAGCCTTGTTTATTAACGAATGTATGAGGGCCACCTGTAGCATCAGTTAAAATAAGGTGAGTAACTGCTTCAGGATATAAATATGTTAAATTTAGAGAAATTTCTCCCCCCATGGAATGCCCCAGTATTGCGAATGAATCATACCCTAGTTTTTTCATTAATTTATAATACAAATTTGCATGAGTTGGAAAAGAATAATAAAAATCCATTGGCTTAGATGAGCGCCCGAATCCTAAAGCATCTACAGAAATAATTGTATGATCTTTTGCTAAATCGGAGTAAATCTTTTGAAAACCATCTGATGACCCTCCAAAGCCATGAATCATAAGTAAAGGTGGTTTTTCATTACCAATCTTTTTAAAGTAAATGGTTTGACCATCTATTTCTACCATTTTTTCCTCGGTAGCTAGTTTCGCTGTAATTGTATTTTTAACTTGTTTTACTTGTTCTACTGGCTTTTCTGCTGCACTACATCCTACTAATAGTGTAAGAGTAAGACAACCTACCATAAAATAGCTAAATCGCTTCAATTAGGTGTCTCCTTTCTAACATAACGCTGTATCTATCATAGCAAATAGCATATTACGATTTCCAGGAAGTTGGCTACCATTTTTTATCATAAGAGGTGAAAGGAGCGTTTCTTGGAAATTTTCTGTTTGAAGAAATTGACGAAATGTAAATTGTGAGTGTGGAACATCAATTCGTACTATACCATTCCAACATTCACATATCTTTTTTAATAATTGGATAGCATCTTCTTCTTGCTGGGCGATAAGTGGATTGATACATAATATATTGCCCTTTTGTATGCATAATGAAAAAGCTTCTATACAGTTATTTCTTTCAATTTTAAAAGAGTGTACGGCCCTTGGTAATAGCAAAGAGTAAAGTAGAGAACGATTCATACCAGTTGCAATTTGATCCAGAGAAGTAACAGGTATAAGGTCTTCTTCTTGTACTTGTTGTAAGTGAGAAGGGTACGTCTTAATAGTTTGCTTTTCAAAACGATGAATCGTTGTTGCTGTTTGAAATCCGCATGATGTGTATAGAGGTTCGCCAGCTTTTGTCGCAATAAGTGCAATGGGTTGTTTTGGATGAATTTGTTCCAAGCAATGATTTAGCAACATGCGCCCTATTCCGCGTCCTTGAAAATTAGGGTGAACGATTAACATACCAATGGAAGCGAAGTTACTTGTAAAGGGAAATACTCCTCCAGTCGCAATGAGTTTGTTTTCATGAATGTAACCTACAAGTGTGCCGATAGAAAGATACATTTCGAATTGTTTTTTCATAAAAATTTCATCGTGTAACCATCCAACAGATTTGCA
The DNA here is from genome assembly GCF_051776705.1 of Bacillus cereus group sp. BceL291. NCBI lineage: Bacteria > Bacillati > Bacillota > Bacilli > Caryophanales > Bacillaceae > Bacillus > Bacillus cereus group sp. BceL291. The sequence goes on from NZ_JBPWAP010000015.1 coordinate 13,252, forward strand.
AAGATTAAGTAATTCAAAAATAAAAGATTCATTTAGCTTTACTATTTTCATAAAGGCTCACCGCATTTCTATTTATTTTCATAAACATAGAGTCAAAATGTAAAAAAAGAGATTTACGTTAAATGAAATCCAACTTGTTTATATTTAAATTGTAAAGGGCGGAATGATTGATACAAAAAGACAAACTTATACAAATTATAACTGATATTTACATAAGTTAACAAAAAATTTACATACAGCTAATTTTCTCTTAATAGTCTTCCATTAAATTTGATAGTGGGAAATGAATAACCTAATTAGGGGGACAAGACAGTGAAAAAGTTTGTGAAAAAAGCATGGCCATTTGCAGTTGTGGCATCATTAGCAGTTACTTCGGTAGCAACATGGAATTTTACTCGTTCTAGTGAGGTTAATGCAGATGAGAACGGAAGCAATGCAAAGATTAAAAATGTTATCGTATTAATTGGGGATGGTATGGGTCCTTCATATATGACGGCTCACCGTTATATGAAAGATAATCCAAAAACCTTTGAAATGGAATCTACAGAATTTGATAAGCATCTTGTAGGAACACAAAAAACATACCCAGAAGATGAACATGAAAATATTACAGACTCTGCATCGGCAGCAACAGCTATGTCAGCAGGAATTAAAACATATAATGCTGCAATTGCAGTTGATAATGATAAAGCGGAAGTGAAAACAGTTCTTGAGCAAGCGAAAGAAAAAGGGAAATCAACGGGACTCGTTGCAACTTCTGAAATTACACATGCAACACCAGCTGCTTTCGGTGCGCATGACATTAGCCGTAAAAATATGGACGCAATTGCAAATGATTATTTTGATGAGAAAATTAAAGGGAAGCATAAGGTAGATGTTATGCTTGGCGGCGGCGTAAAGAACTTTGTTAGAAAAGATCGTAATCTTACAGAAGAGTTTAAGAAATCTGGTTATAGCTATGTAACGGATCGAGATCAATTGTTAAATGATAAAAATGATCAAATTCTTGGTTTATTTGCACCAGGTGGATTAGATAAAATGATTGACCGCAATGAGAAAACACCTTCATTAGAAGAAATGACTAATGCAGCAATTGAGCGTTTGAACAAAAATAAAAATGGTTTCTTCTTAATGGTGGAAGGAAGTCAAATCGACTGGGCTGGACATGATAATGATATTGTTGGTGCAATGAGTGAAATGGAAGACTTCGAAAAAGCTTTCAAAGCAGCGATTGAGTTTGCGAAAAAAGATAAAAATACGTTAGTTGTTGCAACGGCAGATCACGCTACTGGTGGCTTATCTTTAGGTGCCAATGGCGAGTATAACTTTAAAGTAGATCCAATTAAAGCTGCAAAACGCACACCAGACTTTATGGCAAATGAGATTGCAAAAGGTGCAAATGTAGAAGAAACATTGAAAAAGTATATTGATTTACAATTAACTCCAGAAGAAATTCAAGCTGTAAATGATATAGCTCCGTCAAAAGATGTAACAAAGATTGATAATGCAATTGAAGATATTTTCAATAAGCGCTCGGTTACAGGCTGGACAACAGGTGGACATACAGGGGAAGATGTGAACGTGTATGCATTTGGTCCAGGTAAATACTTGTTCTCTGGCGTTCAAGAGAATACAAATATAGCGAAACGTGTCTTTGATATTGTTGGTGGCGGTGATCCGAATAAAGGAAGACGCTAATTAAGAGCGAAAGTGAGGCGAACTGCCTCGCTTTTCTTTTTAGGAGTTGGAAATATGAAAAAAATATTTGCGAAATTAAGATTCCTTCTAGCATTTGTAGTATTACTAGTTGGATGTCAACAAGAAGAGAATAATGTAGCACAAAAATCTACTACTAAAAAAACTGAGGAAAAGGTACAAATAACAAAAGAAGAAGAGAAATCTATTCAAGATGTTATTCATACATTTGTGCGAACGACCAATGAAAAAAATCTTGCAGAACATATGGAGTTATTTTCAAAGAAGATGCCTAGTGCTGAAGACTTAAAAACACAAAAAGAAGCCGCATTTCAAAAGGGAAATAAGAAAATTGAATTGGAACATATAGATATGAAAGTTAGTAAAGTAGGGTATGTTATTGTTGAAACGAAAGAAAAGGAAGTAGACGACAGTATTACTCTTCAAAAGAAAGTACAGTATGCCCTTGGAAAAGAAGAGGATAAATGGAAGATTGAAGAGGTTCGAACAATAGAGAAAAAATAACGTGAAACTTTAATAAGTGTGGAGTCGTACTTCCCAAAAATGATAGAAAAAAGGTTCTCATTGGCGAGAACCTTTTTTTATAGTGGTAGCATAATTTGATTTGAACATGCCTCAATATCATCAATATCTTGACGAATTGTGGCCATTTTATTATCCAGATCTTCAGCTTTCATTGCTGCATCATGTAGTTCATCTTTTAAATACTCCGGTATTTTCCCTTCATATTTATAATAAAGTTTGTGTTCTAAACTTGCCCAAAAGTCCATTGCCAGTGTACGTAACTGAATTTCTGCAAATACATCTTTTGTACCAGAATTTAGTGATAAAGGGTATTTAATGATCATGTGTAAACTTTTATATCCGTTTCGTTTTGGGTTAGCGATATAATCTTTTACTTCTATGACTTCCATATCTTCGCGTTTTTGAATGACTTCTTTCAAATGATAGATATCTTCTACGAAGCAACATGTAATACGAATACCAATAATATCTTGTAAATGTGTTTGAGCATTTTCAACTGTTGGTAATAAGCTTTTGCGCTCTAGTTTTTTAATAATACTTTCAGGTTGTTTTAGTCTTGTTTTTATATGTTCAAACGGGTTGTAATCCTCTAGAAATTGAGCTTCCCGGTTCATAATTTCAAATTTAGTTTTTAACTCTTCTAAAGCAAATGTATATGGTAATACAAAAGCTTTCCAGTAGTTAACTGTTGATTGATTATATTCCATTTATATACACACCTTTTCCTATTTGCAAGTGAGGTCGTTATTATACTAAATACCAAATCATATAAGCGCAAGCAGCAAATGATGAGATCATAAAGCGATATTTAGTTTTCATACTTTCAACTCCTTTCGAGTAAGATTTTATATAAATAAACGTGATTGTTAATAAGTTCACTATGTACAGTTTCTATAGTAATAGATTCGTGTGAATTTCGTATGAACTAATTGTTTCAGCTTTTTGTCTTTTTTGCTGTTAATCATAATTATTATTCGGATTTAAAGTGTTTTTATTTGATTTATCTATTTGTATAAATTAATGTATATTTAAATTTACAGTTATCGAGGAGGATATATGGTGAACTTTGAAGAATTAGCAATTGCTAGACGTTCTGCAATGAAATTTATACAAGGTATAGAAATCCCTGATGAGGATTTTAAAAAAATATTTGAGTTAACTAAGCTTTCTCCATCTTGCTATAATTTGCAGCACACACATTATGTTGTAATTCGTGATCAAGAGCGAAAAGAAAGATTAAAAGAATTAGCTTTCGGTCAATATAAAGTATCGAGTGCATCAGCGGTAGTGCTCGTTTGTGGTGATAAAAAAGCATACCAAAATGTTGAAAATATTTACTTCGGTATGAAAGTTTTAAAAATGATTGATGAATGTGAATATGAAGATACAATTAGGCAAACGAAAGGTTTATATGAAGGAAAAGGAGAGCGTTTCATGGAGGATGAAGCGATTAGAAATGCTTCGTTAAGCGCGATGACTTTTATGTACGCAGCTAAATATTATGGCTATGATACATGTCCAATGATTGGTTTCGATGAAAAAGCAGTACAAAGTGAATTAAATATGCCGGAGCATATAGTACCTGTTTTAATGATTACGATAGGAAAAAGTGATACGACTAAAACTCGCCCACGAGGATATCGAAAGCCGATTAGTGAGTTTGTTACATACGAATCGTTTTAATAAAGTGAAACTTTTAATCAGTGGGGGTCTTACTGCCCGTTAATGCGGGAGAAAATTTATTTAACTATAAAAACAAGGGGATTCTAAAGGGAATCTTCTTGTTTTTGCAATTGACAAATGGAATGAAGTTTTATAATATATAAATCGTAATCATTACGTTTTAGTTGCGATTTTTGAAAGAAAGGAGAATTAAATATGCGTGTAAATATTACATTAGCTTGTACGGAGTGCGGTGATCGTAATTACATTTCTAAAAAAAATAAACGAAACAATCCAGAACGCATCGAATTAAAAAAATATTGTCCACGATTAAAGCGAGTAACGTTACATCGTGAAACGAAGTAGAAGACTAGAGATATCTCTAGTCTTTTTTTATAGTTCTTTGGTTTTGTTTGTTATAATTACCTTAAATTGTAATAAAGGGAGCGGTATGATGAATTAAAAAGATAAAGAAAGAAAAGAGCAAGTGGCTCATATTATTAATATTCCAGATGAATATAGTCTTGTTGTAGATGATCAAGAAGGGGGTGATGACCCGTATCATCTATTATGGTGGGAGCATAAAGAGGATCAGGAGAGAACGATACAAATTACATTGAATAGACATACTGGTAATTTAATTGAATTTAGGATAGATGATGAAAATCCTTTTTCAAGTGGCAAGGAAGCGATAGAGGAGAAGAAGGCAAGAGAGATTGCAAATGCGTTCTTGAAAAAATATACAAAAGAAGGATATGAATTCTATACATATGTAACGGTTAAGGACGACAGGCGCGGTTGGAAAGAAGTAAATTATATGCAAGAAGTGAATAGCTATCCATTGCCGAATACAGGGTGCGTTGTGCGAGTGCACTCTTCAGGTAATGTTGTGCATTTTCATTACAATGGACAAAAAGCTATAGAGAAAAAACCGTTATGGCCAAGTGAAATTGTTGAGGAGAATATCGTTTTAGAAAATTTGAAAGCTAGACAAGATATGAGACTTGTATTTATAGATTTAACATACTCTTCATGTGAGTATGAAAACGTGGAAGAAGTAAAAGGGTACCATCTTGTATATGAACCAGAGCCTAGTCATGCGTTTATTGATGCAAGTACAGGTAAAGATTTATTTGGACCAGATTATTATAAATTGCCTTCGGCTGTAGCTGTTGAAAAATCGAAAAAAGGTAACGAACGAGGTGAAGTATTCGAATTATTTGACTGGAATAAAGAAGGTTTTACAAAAGTAGATGAGACAGAAAATGATGATGAAATAAGGATGAAATTTGTTCCGAAAGAGGAATTACAAAAACAGAAAGAAGAAAAGAATCCATATTTAATGAATGAATTCTTTAAAAAGCATTTACCGATGTTGAAATATAATAATTTAGTTAGCGTTACAATTGATAAATTAACCAATGAATTAACTGGTTTTATAAAACTGACAGATGATAAAGAAGTAAAGCAAATACTGTCTAGAGAGGAATGTTTACAAAGAGCACTTCAATTTTTAGAACGAGTTATTCCAGATATCACACAATATCTGCGTCTTTGGGAGGAACGTGAAGAAGCAGAAGATGGGATTGAAAGATTTATCTTTTCTGTATATATAAATGATATTCCGGCAGAGTATAACCAATTTATGATTAACATCAATGCAGAAAATGGTGCTGTTATGCACTACTCGGGAGAGTCTAGCAACTTTATAAAAGAATTGCTCACATATGAAATAACACCAAAAGTAACTAAAGAAAAAGCGTTAGAAATATACAGAGAGGCTATCCGAGTTAAATTAGAATGGTTTTTAGATCATGATGCAGAGGAAACGAAATACAAACTACTTTACAAACAAACGACAGATGAAAAACATAAAGAACCTTTTAATTGTAGGCGGGAAATTCGTTATATTGATGCCCAAGCGGGGAGAAAGATTTGGAGTAAGTAAAATAAAAGAGTTATTTTTCAAAGAAAATAACTCTTTTTATTTTTATACTTTGCCTGTTCGTTTTTCAAAAGTAAATGTGATAGGAAGATTGGAATAAGAACTATCACTTTTAAATATTACTTTCCATTCTTTAGTATGGGCTTTAATTTCAAAATTAAGAAGATTCATCGCTCTACGTTTATCTATTTCTAAAAACATATTATGAATCTCTGGTTCTTGCTGTAAATTAAGAGCCTTTAGTGTGACTGTAAATGTGAAAAAATTCTGTCCTTCATATACTATTTTTGATATTTTTGTTTTTTGTTTATTTAACAGCACATAAAAACGGTCTGATGGAGTTAATTGTACAGAGTCATCAGTAATTTCATTTTCGCTATTATGAAGTTCAACTAAGTAAGATGTACTATGGGAAGAATCTTTTTTGCTTGTAATCTGTAATTCAGTAGGAATCATCGGTATTTCATAAAAATCATTTCTTATTATGTTGTTGTAATCCTCTGAAAATTTACGAACTTCTTTTGGAAAAGAGTCATCTTGTGTACTTAAAAAAGTTTTGTTTTGCTTTGGAATTTTTTCACTAAAATTTAATGTTTCTTTAAAGTAATAATTGGATCCAGTTAAAAATAAACAACTACAGATTAATAAAAAAATTCGATACGGATTTTGAAAGTGAAAGAATAATAGTATACATGTAATAATTCCAATTACATAGAAAATAAAGATAAGTAGTTCTAGTTTTGAGTGAAAGGAGAAACCATAGTTATGAAAAAATTTTATTCCAGTTATAATTTGAGCTCCAAAAAATAAAGAAATTCCAAATTGAAAAAATAATAAATCAGGCCCTCTTTTAATAACAAAAGTAATGAACGAAATGAAAAGTAAAAATACCCCTAAATAAATTGTTACATTTAATAATCGTTCTAATGTAATCATGAATAGTGTCCCCTTTAATAGCATATTCATATATAAATAACAATTTTATTTAATTATAATATAACGATAAAATATTTTAAATGTTAGAAGTGTTGAGTTTTATAAATAAACTGTACAGACACAAACAACCTCACGCCCACATACACATAATAAAGACCACTATTTTGGCGGAGGTGAAAGGTTTGAGTCTATTCGCCGCAATTGGATATATGGTTCGAGAAGTGTTTGTCTTTGTTTCTTATGTGAAGAACAATGCGTTCCCGCAGCCGTTATCATCAGATGATGAGAGAAAGTACTTAGAGTTAATGGAGCAAGGTGATGCTCAAGCGAGAAATCTTTTAATTGAACATAATTTACGGCTTGTAGCTCATATCGTTAAAAAATTTGAGAACACAGGAGAAGATGCAGAAGATTTAATTTCAATTGGTACAATCGGGCTCATTAAAGCGATCGAGAGCTATTCTGCAGGAAAGGGAACGAAGCTTGCGACGTATGCAGCACGCTGTATTGAAAATGAAATTTTGATGCATTTACGTGTACTAAAGAAAACGAAAAAAGATGTTTCACTTCATGATCCGATCGGGCAAGATAAAGAGGGCAATGAAATATCGCTTATTGATATATTAAAATCAGAGTCTGAAGATGTAATTGATATGATTCAGCTTAGTATGGAGTTAGAAAAAATTAAAGAGTATATCGATATTTTAGACGAAAGAGAAAAAGAAGTGATTGTGAAACGTTTTGGACTTGGGCTAGATAAGGAGAAAACACAGCGGGAAATCGCTAAGGCGCTTGGTATTTCTAGAAGCTACGTATCACGGATTGAAAAGCGTGCTTTAATGAAAATGTTCCACGAGTTTGTAAGGGCAGAGAAAGAGAAAAAAGCGAAAGAGTAAAGTGTATTAGAAGCAGCCATATTTAAAATGGGCTGCTTTTTTTATTGTAAATAAGAAAAGAAAACGCGTTATGCTAAGAAGAAATACATGTTCACTGTTGAAAATGACGGATTCTATCTGTAATATTAGAAGGTGCTAAATAATTTAAGAATAATACCATACTTAGTTTTCTGTATATATAATAAGGCTGCTTTATATGATATGTGGGAATAAGAACCAATTTTACATATGATATAGAAAGAAAAGAAGGGAAAACTAAAGTTATAGACTGATTAGGGGGTTTCGCAATTTGCGACGTACATTATATCGACTTATGATAGAACTTACAAATGGTCGCTTTACTTCTTATATATTACGTAAATTTGCACAATCTCGTTTGAGCTCTATCATTATTCCATCGTACGCGAAAGTTTTTCAAATTAATCAAGATGAGATGGAAAAGGGTTTGAAGGAATATAGAACATTGCATGAATTATTTACGCGTAAGCTAAAAGAAGGAAAGCGTAGTATTGATACAGATGCATCGAGTATCGTTAGTCCTGTTGATGGTGTTTTTGCAGATCATGGTCCTATTGAGGATACAAAAACATTTGATATTAAAGGAAAGCGCTATTCAATCGTGGATATGCTAGGTAATGAAGAACGTGCAACGCGATATGCAGGCGGTACATATATGGTAATTTATTTGAGTCCAAGTCATTATCATCGCATTCATAGTCCGCTTTCTGGTTCTGTGACTGAAAGATTTGTACTCGGTAGAAAATCATATCCGGTAAATGCAGCTGGTATGGAATACGGGAAAGAACCACTGTCAAAAAATTATCGTTCTGTTACAGAAGTAAGCAGTGATGGCGAGCATATGGCTCTTGTAAAAGTAGGTGCTATGTTTGTTAATAGTATTGAGCTTTTGCATGAGAGAGACACTGTTCAAAAAGGTGAAGAAATGGCATACTTTACATTTGGTTCAACAGTTGTGTTATTGTTTGAAAAAGATATGATAGAAGTAGTGCAGGAATTAAAGAGTGGACAAGAGCTTCGTCTTGGTGAAAAAATAGCTACTCGCTTAGCTCATAAATAAAGAAAAGCTTTTATAACCGTAAGTAAGAGTTATGGGCAAAGATACTTAATGATGAAATCCCCTAGATGGGAGTACTTGTTTATTCGAGAGCCATCGTAGGATGGCTCTTTTTACAGGGCATCTAATAATTTATCCTTTAACTGTTTGATTGGTAAGGGCTGATTAAACTTTCACTTTATATGTAATCAAGATGATTTGACAAGCTTGTCCTCTAATGAGCGTCTAATGATTTCTTGTTTTATAAGTAAAATGAAGTCGGGATTTAATTTTAGTTCTTTTGCTTTATAATAAGACTCAGTGAGTAACTCAGTGGATAACTGTTCCATATGTTTTGTTTTCAAGGTGAGTCACCTCCTAATAATATAAGGATTGATTCGTTGATGCATTTAATGTACCAAAAAAATATGACAGTCACAAACGAGTGGTTATCCACATACCTAGGTGGATAAAGTGTGTATAGTTTGTTAGTAAATTCCAAATTAACTGCAAAATTAATGTGGAAAATGTGTACAATTTTATCCACAGGTTATATATCGAAAAATGTTGTCGAAAAATTTTATGAAAAATCCTCAAAGAGGTGAAAGAAATTGAAACTATTTTTACCAAATGAATATGTGAAAAATGTATATCATGTTCAACCAGAAGATTTAAAAAAACGTGGGATTAAAGGCGTTATTACTGACTTAGATAACACTTTAATTGAATGGGATCGTCCCAATGCAACGCCGCAACTTGAAAAATGGTTCTTGGAAATGAAAGAGCAAGGCATTCAAGTAACGGTCGTTTCAAATAATAATGAGCAACGTGTGAAAGATTTTGCTGATCCATTAGGTATTCCATTTATTCATAGTGCACGTAAACCATTTGTTCGCGCATTTAAGCGTGCGATACAAGAGATGCGTTTGCAGCCAGATGAAGTTGTAGTAATTGGAGATCAGTTACTGACTGACGTGCTTGGTGGAAACCGAGTAGGCCTTCATACAATTTTAGTTGTACCGGTAGCACAAACGGACGGATTAGTAACGCGCTTTAATCGAAAAATTGAACGAAGAATTATGAAAAATATGAAGAAAAAAGGTTTAATTAACTGGGAGGAATAAAGTTTGACTGAAACAATTAAATGTATTGGTTGCGGTGTAGAAATTCAAACAGAAAATAAAAACGAAGTGGGGTATGCTCCTGCCTCATCTTTAGAGAAAGAACAAGTCATTTGTCAACGTTGTTTTCGCTTGAAGCATTACAATGAAATTCAAGATGTATCGTTAACAGATGATGACTTCCTACGCATTTTAAATGGAATTGGAAAATCAGATGCATTAGTAGTCAAAATTGTAGATATTTTTGATTTTAATGGTAGCTGGTTACCTGGCTTACATCGTTTCGTAGGGAATAATAAAGTATTACTTGTTGGAAATAAAGCTGATTTAATTCCAAAGTCAGTAAAACATGATAAAGTAAAACATTGGATGCGCTATAGTGCAAAGCAGCTAGGATTAAAACCAGAAGATGTCTTTTTAATTAGTGCAGCGAAGGGACAAGGAATTGCTGAACTAGCAGATGCTATTGAGTATTATCGCGGCGGCAAAGATGTTTATGTTGTTGGATGTACGAATGTAGGAAAATCGACATTTATTAATCGTATGATTAAAGAATTTAGTGATGAGACTGAAAATGTAATTACAACATCTCATTTCCCAGGAACAACACTGGATTTAATTGATATTCCATTGGACGAAGAGTCTTCTTTATATGATACGCCAGGTATTATTAACCACCACCAAATGGCTCATTATGTTGGAAAGCAAAGCTTAAAGCTTATTACACCAACAAAAGAAATTAAGCCGATGGTATTCCAATTAAATGAAGAACAAACGTTATTCTTTAGTGGATTGGCACGTTTTGATTATGTAAGTGGTGGTCGTCGTGCATTTACTTGTCACTTCTCGAATCGCTTAACAATCCATCGTACAAAGCTTGAGAAAGCAGATGAATTATATAAAAATCATGCCGGGGATTTATTAAGCCCACCAACGCCAGAAGAATTAGCAAATATGCCTGAGCTAGTGAAATACGAATTTAATATTCGTGAACCTAAAACGGATGTTGTATTCTCTGGATTAGGATGGGTTACTGTGAACGAACCAGGAGCAAAAATTGTTGCACACGTACCAAAAGGAGTAAGTGTTTCACTACGTAAATCTTTAATTTAATATGGAGAGGGATTTATGAAACAATTATATGGTGTAATCGGAAATCCAATTGGACATTCATTATCACCCGTTATGCATAACGATGCATTTGAACACTTGAATATGGATGCCCATTATCATGCGTTCCTTGTTGAAGAGGAATTGCTAGGGGAAGCAGTAAGAGGTTTAAAAGCATTAGGTATTTCAGGATTTAATGTAACAACTCCGCACAAGGTTGCTATTATGGAGTATTTGGATGAGATTGACCCATTGGCAAGGAAAATCGGTGCAGTAAATACAGTGGTTCATAAGGATGGAAGATTAATTGGCTATAACACAGACGGGATTGGTTTTGTTCGAGCGCTGCAGTCAATTAGTAATGAACCACTTCAAGGGAAACGTATTTTGTTACTTGGTTCAGGTGGTGCTAGCCGAGCTATTTATTTTTCTCTTGCTGATGTAGGTGTAAAAGAGATTGATGTAGCCAATCGTACAGTAGATAAGGCGAAGGAACTTATTGCTGCACGTACGGCCGATGTTAATTCTGTTGCTTTGTCGTTAGAAAAAGCGACAGAAGAACAAGGAAATTATGATATTATCATTCAGACGACAACGATAGGTATGCATCCGCACGTAGAATATACGCCATTACAAATTTGTTCGTTAAAAAAAGGAACGATTGTATCAGATATAATTTATAATCCATTTGAAACGAAAATTTTATGTGAGGCAAAAGAGCAAGGTGCAATCATTCAAAATGGTATTGATATGTTTGTTTATCAAGGAGCACTTGCATTTGAAATGTGGACAGGACGCACCCCAAATATCGAGAGAATGAAACAATTAGTTATAGAAAAGCTTGGAGGCTAACATATATGTTAACAGGAAAACAAAAAAGATTTTTACGTGCACAAGCACATCATTTAACACCAATTTTTCAAGTAGGAAAAGGCGGAGTAAATGAAAATATGATTAAACAAATTGCAGATACTTTAGAAGCTCGTGAGTTATTTAAAGTAAGTGTATTACAAAACTGTGAATTTGATCGCCGTGAGGTTGCGGAAGAACTTGCAAAAGGTGCACGTGCTGAAATCGTTCAAGTAATTGGAAGCACAATCGTTTTATACAAAGAATCAAGAGAAAATAAACAAATTAAGCTTCCTCGATAAAAAGATTAGCATGCGCTATTTTTATCGCTGATGCGTAATGATGTAGAGAGCGAAACCAATTGAACTTTTATTAATAGCAACTCTCTTCATTCCTAACCGAGGAGAGTTGCTGTATATAAAAGGAAGGGGCGTTTCTTTTGAGGAAAATTGGCATCATTGGCGGTACATTTGATCCGCCTCACTATGGACATTTGCTAATTGCAAATGAAGTATATCACGCTTTGAACTTGGAAGAAGTATGGTTCTTGCCAAACCAGATTCCGCCACATAAACAAGGGCGGAATATTACAAGTGTAGAAAGTCGTTTACATATGTTAGAGCTCGCGACTGAGGCAGAAGAACACTTTTCTATTTGTTTAGAAGAGCTAAGTAGGAAGGGCCCATCTTATACGTATGACACTATGTTACAATTGACGAAGAAGTATCCGGATGTGCAGTTTCACTTTATTATTGGTGGGGATATGGTTGAATATTTACCGAAGTGGTATAACATTGAAGCTTTACTTAATCTTGTAACGTTTGTTGGAGTTGCAAGACCTGGGTATACATTGCATACACCATATAAGATTACTACAGTGGAAATTCCGGAATTTGCAGTTTCTTCATCCTTATTACGTGAGAGATATAAAGAGAAGAAAACGTGTAAATATTTACTTCCTGAAAAAGTACAGGTATATATCGAGAGGAATGGGTTGTATGAATCGTGAGAATGCACTGCATATTGTCAAACAACAAATGCATGAAAAACGTTATATACACACAATTGGTGTAATGGAGACAGCGATTGAGCTTGCTAAGTTATACGGTGTGGACGAGAAAAAAGCAGAGATGGCAGCTATATTCCATGATTATGCGAAATGTAGAGCAATTTCAGAAATGGAAGAGATTATTAAACGTGAAGATTTGCCGAAAGATTTACTTTGCTATAACAAAGAGTTATGGCATGCACCTGTTGGGGCATACTTAGTAGAAAAAGAAGTAGGCATTACGGATTCTGAAATTTTGCAAGCTATTACATATCATACAAGTGGTCATGAGAATATGACGATGTTAGATAAAGTGATTTATGTAGCTGATTACATTGAACCTGGGCGAAAGTTTCCAGGAGTGGAAGAGGCTCGTAAACTCGCATATACGGATATAAATCAAGCCCTATTATTTGCGTTAAAGAGAACAATTCAATTTTTAATGGAAAAAGATCAGACGATTTATCCATTAACATTCCAAACATACAATGCAGTTATCAAGGAGGAAATGAGTAAATGAACGATAAAGAATTATTAGTATTAGCGGCAAAAGCAGCTGATGATAAGAGAGCAGAAGATATGGTTGTCCTAAATATGCAAGGTATTTCACCAATTGCAGATTATTTCATTATTTGTCACGGAAATTCAGATAAACAAGTGCAAGCAATTGCACGTGAAATTAAATCAAAAGCACATGAGTTCCAAATCGACGTACAACGTATGGAAGGGTTTGACGAAGCACGTTGGGTATTAGTTGATCTTGGAGATGTAGTTGCTCATGTATTCCATAAAGATGAGCGTAATCACTATAATTTAGAGCGTCTATGGGGTGATGTGCCACGTGAAGATATTACAGAAGAGTTAGGCCAATGAAATACGAACAATTTGCATTGTTGTACGACGAACTAATGAATGATGTCCCTTATGATAAATGGGTGGAATTTACAGAGGGAAGTTTACAGCAGGCAGGTATGAAAGAGGCAAAAATTCTTGATGTAGCATGCGGTACAGGTAATGTAACCCTGCCGCTTGTGCAAAAGGGTTACGATTTAATAGGTGTCGATCTTTCAGAAGAAATGTTAACAGTCGCTCAGCAAAAACTAGGCGGAGAAGGGCATTTTATTCCTTTTTACCAACAAGATATGCGCGAGCTTGATGTTCCGGGTGAGTTTGACTGTGTAACGATTTTTTGTGATTCATTAAATTATGTATTGCAAGAAGATGGAGTACAAGAAACATTTAGAGGAGTATTTCACCATTTACGTCAAGATGGTTTGTTTTTATTTGATGTACACTCTTTATATAAAATACATCATGTATTTCAAAATGAAACGTATACAGTGAATGGAGAAGAAATATCTCTTATTTGGAATTGCTTCCCTGGTGAAGAATCAAATAGTGTAGAGCATGATTTAACATTCTTTGTTCAAGATCCAGAAGAAGATGTGTACCATCGGTTTGACGAATGTCACGTGCAACGTGCATATCAAGTGGAAGAGTTAACGAAATGGCTTGAAGAAGCAGGTTTTACAGTGCTTCGTGTAACAGGTGATTTTGAGCGACTTGAAGTTACAGAACAAACAGAGCGTATTTTCTTCATGGCGAAGAAAAACGGATAAAAACAAAAGCAACCGAGAAGGTTGCTTTTGTTTTATAAAGAAGATGTATTTTTAGTTCTAGCATAATCTAAAGATCGTATGCGTAAAGTGTGGGAATAGTAGTTGAAGTGAAAATGTATTGTAAAAAAGTAAGTATTTATAAAAAGGATTTGGAATGAAAATGACGTATTTATTATGTGTGTTTATTGAATTGCTGATCAACGCATTCTAAATCTTCATCAAATTTTTCATGTGTTCGCTCGATTAACTTATGGAACATATCTCCAACGTGTTCTTCTAAAACCCGAATGCCTTCCCCAGTAACGCCGCCTTTCACGCAAACCTTTTCTTGTAAGGTAGGTAATGTGAAGATTTCTTTTTCAAGTAATTTCCCCATCCCCACGACCATTTCACTTACTAAAGTAGTAGCCTCTTCGTGTGTAATATTTGTTTTATCTACAGCAGCGTTAATGAAGCATTGTAGTAAATAACTAAAGAAAGCAGGACCGCAACTTGCTATATCAGATGAAACGCGCGTTATATCTTCTTTTATTACAAGAGGTGTAGAAATGTTTTTGAATAGACGAAGTAGTTTTTGTTGCCATTCTTCAGAGCAATTATCTCCAAATGTAAATAGTGAGGCGCCAGAGAGAGCGCGATTTGTGATACTTGGAATGATACGCGCGACGTGGCAAGGTACGAGAGTCTCTAATTGTGATGGAGATATTGGACTTGTAATAGAAACTAAGCACGTTTCATCAGAAAAATGTTCAGCGTATTTTTTTAGGATAGGGTATATATCTATCGGCTTAACACAAATAAAAATAAGTTGTGATTGTTCGATTACTTCCGGGATTGTTTTTGCTATCTGAACAGAAGGGTATTTTTCTTTTATATGATATGCTTTTGCGGGCGTCCGATTAATGATTGTAAGGCAAGAAGGTTTGACAGCACGGGTTTCTAAAAATGCATCGATTAGTATATTTCCCATGTTTCCTGTCCCTATAATTCCTATGTTCAAAGTTTCATCCCTCCTTCGTAACAGCTTTCTCCTAAACAATATGAATGATGTTATAAATTTATGATTAGAGGTGTAAAATGATGTGGGATTTTCCGAAAAAGTGGTTAGGTTTAGTAGCTATTATTGGAACTTTACTTTTTCTTGTTTTTTGGAAAACGAATCAGAATGTAGAACGAACGCCTATTACAATGAATGTACAAGAGAAGGAGATAGAAAAAAAGGGTAAACCGAAAATATCGGATACAAAGGAACAGAAAAGAACAATTATAATTGATGTGAAAGGAGCGGTTAGTAAAGAAGGGGTATATGAAATGAAGGAAGGAGATCGCGTAAAGGATGCGGTTCAAAAGGCTGGTGGTTTTTTATCAGAAGTAGATATGAAAAAAGTAAATTTAGCACAAATTGTACAAGATCAAATGCTTCTTTATATACCGAGTAAAAATGAGTCAGAACAAGGGGTGCTTACTTCTTCTAAGGAAGATGGCAAGATTCGAATAAATACAGCGGCGAAAGAACAACTAGAAAAAATTACAGGGATTGGCTCTCGAAAGGCAGAAAGTATTTTGAAATATCGAGAAGAACATGGTCCGTTTCAGAAAATAGAAGATTTATTAGAGATTGATGGGATTGGTGCGAAGTCTCTTGAAAAGATAAAAGGTCAAATTATTATTCCGTAAAAGATTGACGAAGTTTTTCTTCTTTCGCTACACTACAAGTAGACAAAAAAGTAGGTGAAAAATATGGAACGAATTTCATGGGATCAATATTTTATGACGCAAAGCCATCTACTATCTTTGCGTAGTACATGTACAAGGCTTGCGGTAGGAGCGACAATCGTTCGCGATAAACGAATTATTGCTGGTGGGTATAATGGTTCAATTAAAGGTGGCGTACATTGTATAGATGATGGTTGTTACGTAATCGATAATCATTGTGTTCGGACAATTCATGCCGAAATGAATGCTTTATTACAATGTGCCAAGTTTGGTGCGAAAACAGAGGAAGCAGAAATTTACGTTACGCATTTCCCTTGTTTACAATGTTGTAAGGCAATTATTCAAAGTGGTATTACAGCGGTTTATTATGCGCAGGATTATAAAAATCATCCATACGCCATAGAGTTATTTGAACAAGCGAACGTAACAGTGAAGCACGTTCCGCTAGAATATGATATTGCTGCATTAGAGGAGCAAAAACGTTATACAGAGTTGAAAGAATTATTTGCGTCTTTAGAAAAAGATAATTTATCAATGGAAGAATTACAGCATGTATTCACGAAAGCAAAAATGATGCTATAAGGAGTGAGTATAAGTTGCAGGAACAATGGGGGTATGTTGCAATCTCATTTATAATAGGGGTTGCAATTGCCTTTTCCTCGTCACTTTTATTGATAGTTTTTTGCCTCTTTTTAAATGTTTTCTTCTGTTTATATCGCACTTCGCGTAAAACCTTCATTTTTTGTATTGTAGCGTGCTTTAATAGCGCCATATACACCTCCTATGTTCAAACGTGGAATAAGCCTCTAGGGGAGTCCTATGGAGTTACAAGAGGGGTTATACAAAATGCACCGCTTGTTAATGGGGATCGCCTATCTTTTCAATTTGAAGATCAGAATAAAAATATAGTGCAGTTAAGTTATAGAATCAAATCAGTCTTGGAAAAGAAAAAAATGCAACAATTATACGCAGGGATATCATGTGTATTCGAGGGTGAGAGGAAAGAACCGGAAACAGCTCGGAATTTTCATGGTTTTAATTACCGTGATTATTTATACAAACAACATATTCATTTCACATTTGAGGCTACATATATTTCTGAATGCTATAAAACATCACTGTCGCTCACGCAATGGATTCTTCTTTTGAGGCAACAAGTAATCTCGAAAGTTACAGAAATGTTTCCAGAGCAATCAGGTGCTTTTATGAATGCATTACTATTTGGTGATAGACAACAAATGACGTTTGAAGTGGAAGAGCAATATCAACAATTTGGTCTTGTACATTTGTTAGCAATTTCAGGTTCGCACATTGTACTGTTAATGGTGATAGTATATTTTATTTTGCTAAGAAGCGGTGTGACAAGGGAGGTAGCAACAATTTGCCTTATCGTTTGTATTCCTTTGTATATGGTTTTAGCAGGGGCGTCACCCTCTGTTATAAGAGCTTCTATAACAGGAGTTTTGATGTTAATTGCTTTTATGTGCTCGATTCGTTTATCTAGTTTAGATGCTTTAAGTGTAACAGCTATATGCATGCTTATATATGACCCTTATCTTGTTTTTAATATTGGATTTCAGTTTTCTTTTGTAGGTAGCTTCGCTTTACTTTTGTCTGCTCCGTTATTGTTAGAGAGTAGCAACGGAGTAATCCGAAATTCTATTTATATTTCTATCATTTCACAGCTCGTTAGTACTCCGATTTTGTTATACCACTTTGGTTATTTTTCTCCATATAGCATTCTCCTCAATCTCTTATACGTTCCGTTTTTATCTATCATTGTATTACCATGTAGCATTATTATTTTACTGTGTATGCCAATTGTCCCGTTTCTCGCAAAAGGATTTGCCGATGTATTATCAATAGGCTTGAGTATGTCTAATGATTTTCTAAGTTATTGTGAAAGTTTACCATTTACCCAGCTTATCTTCGGGGAAACGCCCTTCAATCTTGTAGCTGTATATTGCGCCAGTATTGTCAGCATATTGATGGTTTGGGAACGGAGAGCGCCGAAAAAAATAGTTTGTATAGTTGCGAGTGTATTTCTTTTTATTAGCACATGTCATTATATATATCCATATTTTAGAGGCGGCGGAAGTGTAACATTTATTGATGTTGGACAAGGTGATGCAATATTAATTCGCCTTCCGTATGATAAAGGGATTTATCTTATTGATACAGGTGGAACGCTTCGTGTGAATAAGGAAGAATGGCAACAAAAAAAGCATGAATTTTCTGTTGGAAAGGATGTTTTAATACCCTTTTTACAAAAAGAAGGTATTAAAACAATTGATAAATTAATCGTAACGCATGGAGATGCAGATCATATAGGTGCTGCGCAAGAATTATTATCATATATACCTGTAAAAGAAGTGGTATTTGGCCGAAAGGGAAAAGATGCAGTATTAGAAAAAGTAGTAAAGAAACAGGCATTAGAAAAGGAAATGAAAATAACTGAAGTGGGGGAAGGGGAGAGTTGGAGTGTAAATGAAGCGGAATTTTTCGTTTTAGCTCCAAAAGGAAAAGAAAAAAGCGAAAATAACGCTTCAATTGTAATATGGGCAAAATTTGGAGGGTTGAAGTGGCTATTTACAGGCGATTTGGAAGAAGAAGGGGAAAAGATTTTAGTAGAGGCATATCCAGATTTACAAGTGGATGTTTTAAAAGTTGCTCATCATGGGAGTAATACGTCATCTATAGAGCCTTTTTTGAACGTCATACAGCCTCGTGTAGCGATTATATCTGTTGGTAAGCAGAATAGGTATGGACACCCGCATAAAGAAGTGATAGAGCGTTTTGAGAAGATGGGGAGTGCGATATGGCGCACGGACAAGCAAGGTGCTATTTCCTATGTTTTTAAAGGGGAAAATGGAACCTTTAAAAGTAAAATCACATATGATAAAACACATAATAGATGAAAAAGAGAAGACTGCCATGAAGTGGCAGTCTTTAAGAACCGATAAATTTAATAACAGTTGCAATGATGAAAAGTGTTGCGAAAAAACCAAATGAGACGATAAATCCTACCCCTGAATCAATAGCGTCATTGCGTTTACTTTGAACGTTTTGTTCAAAATCATTCATTTAGAATCCCTCCCCAACATTCCACTTTAGTATAAAATATTGTCAGAAAAAAATCTACAATTTCCATATGAAGAGAAAACGAGCTTTTTTGTTACTTGTAAATCATGAAGTAATGTGAGTTTTTCGTTTCCAAGCATGTTAACAGTTGGCACTTATACTCAAATTTTTATTGCGAATAATAAAGGGAAGGTGATTACCGCACACCAATAAGAAACCCGGGGCTTATTGCGTGGCGTTTAATATAAATAAAGGGACGGGTTATAAAGCCTGTTCCTTTGTACTTGTAAAACAAAAGCTAGGGCATTAGTATAAATATATATTGCCAAGTTAGGGAGTAGGAAAAAGTATGAGTGATATACATAAAAAAATTAAAAAGAAACAGTTTGCTCCGTTATATTTAATATATGGAACGGAAGCTTTTTTTATAAATGAAACGATAAAGCTTATTACGACAGAAGCACTTGAAGAAGAAGATCGAGAGTTTAATGTTGTGACATACGATTTAGAAGAAGCGTATTTAGAAGATGTGGTTGAGGATGCGCGTACGCTTCCTTTCTTCGGAGAACGGAAAGTACTGTTAATAAAATCACCGCTATTTTTGACTTCGCAAAAAGAAAAGTTAGAGCAAAATATAAAAATTTTAGAAGAATACATTGGTGAACCTTCTCCATTTTCTATTCTTGTTTTTGTTGCGCCTTACGAAAAACTTGATGAGCGAAAAAAAATTACAAAACTATTAAAGAAAACAGCAGATGTAGTAGAAGCGAATGCGATGCAAGTACAGGATGTTCAGAAGTGGATTGTTGCTCGTGCAGATGAAGTGCATGTGCATATTGATAACGCGGCTGTTAGTTTGTTGCTAGAGCTTGTGGGAAGTAATGTAACGATGTTGGCGAAGGAAATGGACAAGTTAACGTTATACGTTGGTATGGGCGGAGAGATTACGACGAAACTTGTTGCAGAGCTTGTGCCAAAATCAGTTGAGCAAAATGTATTTGCTTTGACAGAAAAAGTGGTGAAAAAAGATATTGCAGGTGCAATGCAAATTTTGGATGGATTATTTACGCAGCAGGAAGAGCCGATTAAATTGCTTGCGTTATTAGTGAGTCAATTCCGCTTGTTGTATCAAGTGAAAGAGCTACAGCAACGTGGTTATGGACAAAATCAAATTGCGTCTCATATTGGTGTACATCCGTATCGTGTAAAGTTAGCAATGAATCAAACGAAGTTTTTCTCTTTTGAAGAATTAAAAAAAGTGATTATAGAATTAGCGGAAGCTGATTATAGTATGAAGACGGGAAAGATGGATAAGAAGCTTGTGCTCGAATTTTTCTTAATGCGATTAAATCATATGTGATGACACAAAAAAGTTCATGCACTTAGTGCATGAACTTTTTTGTATATAAAAAAACGATCCAAATGGATCGTTTTTTAAACGCCTTACGCGTTTACTTGTTTCGCTAAGCGAGATTTTTGACGAGCTGCAGCGTTTTGGTGGATAAGACCTTTACGAGCTGCTTTGTCAAGTTTTTTAGAAGCAGTTTTGAAAGCTTCTTTAGCATTTTCAAGATCGTTATTAGTAACTAAAGCTTCTACAGTTTTAACAGCAGAACGCATGTCAGACTTGATAGAAGCGTTATGTGCACGACGCTCTTCGCTAAGTTTAGCGCGTTTGATAGCAGATTTGATGTTTGCCATACTTTTCACCTCCCTGGTGCAATCGAATGACTCGATTCTTACATAGAACAAGTGATATTCTATCAAACGGTGAAGAGAATTGCAATAGTATATCCATGAAATTTCACGTAAAGGAAAGAATGACCTTATATAACTTTGGGAAATCTAACGATATTTACTATGAATTACGGAGGAGATACGATGAAAGAACCATTAGATTTAAGTAAATATAGCATTAGAACTGACCTTGCTGTAGAAGCTCATCAAATGTTGCAAGAAAGCCAAGAAGAACAAAAAGGGATACAGGGAGTTATTGTAAAAGAGAGAGAAGAAGAAGGTACTATAATTACAAAAGTAACGATTGATGAAGCTGCCTCTGAAGCGATGGGGAAAAAACCTGGAAATTATTTAACACTTGAAGTACAAGGGATACGTCAGCAAGATACAGAACTTCAACAAAAAGTGGAGCGTATTTTTGCAAAAGAATTTTCTTGTTTCTTAGAAGAGGTTGGAGTTACAAAAGAAGCAAGCTGTTTAATTGTAGGTCTTGGGAATTGGAATGTAACACCAGATGCTCTTGGACCGATAGTTGTAGAAAATGTTTTAGTAACGAGACATTTGTTTCAATTGCAGCCTGAAAGTGTAGAAGAAGGATTTAGGCCTGTTAGTGCAATTCGGCCGGGGGTAATGGGGATTACAGGAATCGAAACGAGCGATGTTATTTATGGAATTATTGAGAAGACGAACCCGGACTTTGTAATTGCAATTGATGCATTAGCTGCTCGTTCTATTGAACGAGTAAATAGCACGATACAAATTTCTGATACTGGAATCCATCCTGGATCAGGGGTTGGGAATAAACGTAAAGAACTAAGTAAAGACACATTAGGTATCCCTGTTATCGCAATTGGTGTTCCGACTGTGGTCGATGCTGTTTCGATTACAAGTGATACGATTGATTTTATTTTGAAACATTTTGGTCGAGAGATGAAAGAAGGAAATAAACCTTCACGATCTTTGTTACCAGCGGGATTTTCATTTGGAGAAAAGAAAAAATTAACAGAAGAAGATATGCCGGATGAAAAGAGCAGAAATATGTTTTTAGGTGCTGTTGGTACATTGGAAGAAGAAGAAAAAAGAAGGCTGATTTATGAAGTGCTATCTCCTCTTGGTCATAATTTAATGGTAACCCCAAAAGAAGTAGATACTTTTATTGAGGATATGGCGAATGTAATAGCGAGTGGTTTAAATGCAGCGCTACATCATCAAATTGATCAAGATAATACGGGAGCATATACACATTGAGGGGAACAGATGATTATGGTTTGAGTCGCTTTGCGCTTTTGTGTATATGTAGTGTAGCTTTATGTTTACTTATGATGATAGCAGGAGTGGCACTTGCTAATCATGGTTTGAAAAGTATGAAAGGCTATCAGCAATTGTCATATGAACAAATAGCTCATATGACAGGGACAGAAAGTACAGGTGCTGAATCAGAAATTTTGGGTAGCTCGTTTTCGGCCTCAGAAAAACAACAGCAATTAGAACGTTTAAGAAGTTTTAATGTTGTAGAAGGAATTGGGATGGCGGTAGCAAGTGTAGCTTATGAAATGACGAAGTTCGGGACGGATATAGTTGTTGGGAAAATAAAAGGAATTTTTAGCTAAGAGTAACATGGGAGGCGGTTGTTTTACTGATTTGTAGGACAGCCGTTTTAAAATTTGAAAAGGGTTTGTCTCTTATGGTTTATTCGCATAAGATATAGATAGAATGATTTGTATCGTAAGCAGCACGAGTTTTCATTGAATCTTTGTTGCTCTATTGATATAATCAGTGCTAGTGTATATTGGCGAGACTATTAGGAGTTGAGAACATAGATGAATAAAGAAGAAAGAGCAAAAAGACAGTCCAAAATTCGTAATTTCTCTATTATTGCTCATATTGACCACGGAAAATCAACGTTAGCAGACCGTATTTTAGAGAAAACAAACGCGTTAACACAACGCGAAATGAAAGCTCAGTTGCTTGACTCTATGGATTTAGAGCGTGAGCGTGGTATTACAATCAAATTAAACGCAGTACAATTAAACTATAAAGCAAAAGATGGTGAAGAGTATATTCTTCATTTAATTGATACACCAGGACATGTCGACTTTACGTACGAAGTATCTCGTAGTTTAGCGGCTTGTGAAGGCGCGATTCTTGTAGTAGATGCAGCGCAAGGTATTGAAGCGCAAACGTTAGCAAACGTATACTTAGCGCTTGATAACAATTTAGAAATTTTACCAGTTATTAATAAAATCGACTTACCAAGTGCGGATCCAGAACGTGTACGTCAAGAGGTAGAAGATGTAATTGGTTTAGATGCATCAGAAGCGGTACTTGCTTCTGCGAAAGCTGGAATTGGTATTGAAGAAATTTTAGAACAAATTGTTGAAAAAGTACCAGCTCCGTCGGGTGATTCAGAAGAGCCATTACAATGTATGATTTTCGACTCTTTATATGATCCGTACCGCGGTGTAATTGCTTATATCCGTGTTGTAAATGGAACAGTAAAAGTTGGCGATAAAGTACGTATGATGGCAACGGGTAAAGAATTTGAAGTAACAGAAGTAGGTGTATTTACACCGAAAACTACGCAACGTGACGAGTTAACAGTAGGTGATGTAGGTTTCTTAGCAGCATCGATTAAAAATGTTGGTGACACACGTGTTGGTGATACGATTACACATGCGAAACGTCCAGCTGCAGAGCCGTTAGCAGGTTACCGTAAGTTAAATCCGATGGTATTCTGTGGTCTGTATCCAATTGACTCTGCTCGTTATAACGATTTACGTGATGCATTAGAAAAATTAGAGTTAAACGATTCTGCTCTTGAGTTTGAACCAGAAACATCTCAAGCGCTAGGATTTGGTTTCCGTTGTGGTTTCTTAGGGCTTCTTCACATGGAAATCATTCAAGAACGTATTGAACGTGAATTTAAGATTGACTTAATTACAACAGCGCCAAGCGTTATTTATAAAGTTTATTTAACTAACGGTGAAGATGTTATTGTTGATAACCCATCTAATATGCCAGATCCACAGTCTATCGATCGTGTAGAAGAGCCGTTTGTGAAGGCTTCAATTATGGTTCCGAATGACTATGTTGGAGCTGTAATGGAGATTTGCCAAGGTAAACGTGGAACGTTTATTGATATGCAATATTTAGATGAAACGCGTGTTACATTAACATATGAAATCCCGTTATCAGAAATCGTATATGACTTCTTCGATCAATTGAAATCAAATACGAAAGGGTATGCATCATTTGATTACGAGTTAATTGGCTATAAACCATCTAAACTTGTGAAAATGGATATTCTTTTAAATAATGAACAAGTGGATGCTTTATCATTTATCGTACACCGTGATTCAGCGTATGACCGTGGTAAAGTAATCGTAGAGAAATTAAAAGAATTAATTCCGAGACAACAGTTTGAAGTGCCAATTCAGGCGACTATCGGAAATAAAGTTGTAGCACGTTCTACAATTAAAGCGATGCGTAAAAACGTACTTGCAAAATGTTACGGCGGTGACATTTCTCGTAAGCGTAAACTTCTTGATAAGCAAAAAGAAGGTAAAAAACGTATGAAGTCTGTTGGTTCTGTAGAAGTACCGCAAGAGGCATTTATGGCTGTACTGAAAATGGATGACAACTAATATTTGAAATAAAAAAGAAGTCGTTTGTGCGGCTTCTTTTTTCTGTATAATTACTTTTTAGACATCTGAGCAGCTCTCATTTACAATAATGAGAGAGCTTTTTAGTTCATATAGAGTTAGGAGATTGTTAATGTCCGAAAATATTCGAAAAGATATTCAAGATAAAATACAAAATGGTAATTTTAATTGTGAAAAGGAATTGACGCTTTCTATTATTAGTGGAAAGTGGAAAGTTGTGATACTGTGGCATCTTGGTGTGGAAGGACCACATCGTTTCAGTGAATTACAACGGTTATTCCCAAGCATTTCTCATAAAGTTTTGTCGAACCAATTAAAAGAGTTAATGGAAGATGGAATTGTTGATCGGACAGTATATCCCGAAATTCCTCCTCGCGTTGAGTATTATATGACGGAACTAGGCATGTCACTTTTACCGATCGTTGAAATGATGTATGATTGGGGAAAAATGCGAATGGAACAAATTCGTAATACGTTAGAGAAGTAGAGAACCCTCCGGAGTGCGGAGGTTTTCTTTTTAGAAAGGTAGGAGTTATATTTGGTACAAGCTGCATATATTCATATTCCGTTTTGTCAGCACATTTGTCACTATTGTGATTTTAATAAAGTGTTTATTGAACGCCAACCGGTTGATCAATATTTAGATTATTTAGAGAAGGAAATAATAAATACGGTTCAAAAAGTTCCGTTTGATAGTATAAAAACGATTTTTGTGGGCGGGGGAACTCCGACAGCGTTAAATATGGAACAGACAAAAAAATTACTCGAGATTATTAATCGTCATTTGCGTCCGTTCGCCCCAAATTGTGAATTAACATTTGAAGCGAATCCAGGAGATCTGCCGAAAGAGAAGTTGAATGTACTGCTAGAAGGTGGAGTGAATCGAATTAGTTTTGGTGTGCAAACGTTCCGTGATGAACTGCTTGAGAAAATCGGGCGCAAGCATACGAGGGAAGATGCATTCCTCGCGATTCGAGAAGCGCAGGAAGTAGGATTTAAAAATATTAATGTAGATATTATTTATGCTTTGCCAGGACAGACGATAGAAGATGTAAAAGAAACATTAGATATTGCTTTTACGCTTGGTGTACAACATTTCTCTGCATATTCATTAATTGTAGAACCTAAAACAGTGTTTTATAACTTAATGAACAAAGGGAAATTGCGTCTTCCGGGTGAAGACCATGAAGCGAAAATGTATGAAATAGTAATGGATGAAATGGAGAAACACGGTTATAACCAGTATGAAATTAGTAATTTCTCAAAAGGTGACAATAAAAGTAGACATAATCTCACATACTGGAATAATGAAGAGTATTATGGATTTGGAGCTGGAGCTCATAGTTATGTGAACGGGGAACGTATTCAAAATGTAGGTCCGCTGAAGCAATATTTTAATAAAATTGATGAAACAGGATTTCCGTATTTAGATGTTCACAAAGTGACGGAGAAAGAAAGAATGGAAGAAGAGCTGTTCTTAGGGCTTCGAAAAACAAAAGGTGTTTCTAAAACGGCGTTCCGCAATAAATTTAATATAGAGATGGATCAAGTTTTCGCGAAGCAGTTACAAAGCAACCAAGAGCAGGGATTGCTTGAAGAGGAAGATGGACATGTGCGTTTAACGCGAAAAGGAAAATTATTAGGGAATGAAGTATTCCAATCATTTTTGATTGACTAATTAAATGTTCCATAGGCGTGAAAAAGTTTCATTATTTCGTGACGTTTCCGTTGACAATTGAATGTCAATTTTGGTAAGTTATTAATAGATTTAGCACTCAAAGACAAAGAGTGCTAACAGAGGTGATGATGAGATGCTTACGGAACGTCAGCTCTTAATTTTACAAACAATTATTGATGACTTTATTGGATCAGCGCAGCCCGTTGGGTCTAGAACGTTGGCTAAAAAAGATGAAATTACATTTAGTTCAGCTACTATTCGAAATGAAATGGCGGACTTAGAAGAATTAGGTTTTATTGAAAAAACGCACAGTTCTTCTGGACGTGTTCCTTCTGAGAAAGGCTACCGATTTTATGTAGACCATCTTTTAGCACCGCAAAACTTACCGAACGCTGAAATTGTACAAATTAAAGATTTATTTGCTGAAAGAATTTTTGAAGCGGAAAAAATTGCACAACAATCTGCTCAAATTTTATCAGAACTTACGAATTATACGGCCATTGTTCTTGGACCGAAGTTAAGTACAAATAAACTTAAAAATGTACAAATTGTGCCGCTTGATCGTCAAACTGCTGTCGCTATTATTGTAACCGATACAGGGCATGTACAAAGTAAAACGATTACCGTTCCGGAATCTGTTGATTTATCAGATTTAGAAAAAATGGTTAATATTTTAAATGAAAAGCTATCTGGCGTACCGATGGAAGAACTTCATAATAAAATCTTTAAGGAGATTGTTACAGTTTTACGTGGGTATGTTCATAATTACGATAGTGCAATAAAAATGTTGGATGGTACATTTCAAGTTCCGTTATCGGAAAAGATATACTTTGGAGGAAAAGCAAATATGCTTTCGCAGCCAGAGTTCCATGACATTCAAAAGGTTAGATCTTTACTTACCATGATTGATAATGAAGCCGAATTTTATGACATTTTGCGTCATAAACAAGTCGGGATTCAAGTGAAAATTGGTAGGGAAAACTCTTCGACGGCTATGGAGGATTGTAGTTTAATTTCTGCAACATATTCGATCGGCGAAGAGCAACTTGGAACAATTGCTATTTTAGGTCCTACGAGAATGCAATATTCTCGTGTAATTAGTTTGTTACAGTTATTTACGAGACAATTTACTGATGGACTTAAAAAGTAAATGAGAGTAATACATTCGCTCAAGTGATGAAATTTTCATTGCTGTGTGTAATATATAATGCTTAGGTAATCATGCTATGCATGATACCTAATACCTTTTAAGGAGGTGAATATTGTGGAAGAGCGTAACGAACAAGTGGTAGAAGAAGTAAAAGAAGCGCAAGTTGAAGAAGCTGTCACACCAGAAAACAGTGAAGAAACTGTAGAAGAAAAAAGTGAGGCTGCTCTTTTACAAGAAAAAGTAGATGAGCTACAAGCGAAACTAACGGAAACGGAAGGTCGCACATTACGTCTACAAGCTGATTTTGAAAATTATAAGCGCCGTGTCCAAATGGATAAACAGGCTGCTGAAAAATATAGAGCACAAAGTCTAGTTTCAGACATCTTGCCAGCTCTTGATAATTTTGAAAGAGCAATGCAAGTGGAAGCGACTGATGAGCAAACGAAATCCTTGTTACAAGGTATGGAAATGGTGCATCGTCAATTGTTAGAAGCGCTGACTAAAGAAGGTGTGGAAGTGATTGAAGCTGTTGGTAAACAGTTTGATCCTAATGAACACCAAGCTATTATGCAAGTGGAAGATAGTGAATTTGAATCAAACGCGGTTGTGGAAGAATTCCAAAAAGGTTATAAACTAAAAGACCGTGTGATTCGCCCATCAATGGTAAAAGTAAATCAATAATTTACATAAAACTAGGAGGATTCGCCATGAGTAAAATTATCGGTATTGACTTAGGTACAACAAACTCTTGTGTAGCTGTTATGGAAGGTGGAGAACCAAAGGTTATCCCAAATCCAGAAGGAAACCGTACAACACCTTCTGTTGTAGCTTTCAAAAATGAAGAACGTCAAGTTGGGGAAGTTGCAAAGCGCCAAGCAATTACAAACCCAAATACAATCATGTCTGTTAAACGTCATATGGGTACAGACTACAAAGTAGAAGTTGAAGGTAAAGATTATACACCTCAAGAAATTTCTGCAATCATTTTACAAAACTTAAAAGCTTCTGCTGAAGCATACTTAGGTGAAACAGTAACGAAAGCTGTTATTACAGTACCTGCATACTTCAACGATGCAGAGCGTCAAGCAACGAAAGATGCTGGTCGTATTGCTGGTTTAGAAGTTGAGCGTATCATTAACGAGCCAACAGCAGCAGCACTTGCTTACGGTTTAGAAAAACAAGACGAAGAACAAAAAATCTTAGTATATGACTTAGGTGGCGGTACATTTGACGTATCTATCCTTGAGTTAGCAGACGGCACATTCGAAGTTATTTCAACTGCTGGTGACAACCGTCTTGGTGGCGATGACTTTGACCAAGTTATCATCGATCACTTAGTAGCTGAGTTCAAAAAAGAAAATAACATTGATTTAAGCCAAGATAAAATGGCGCTTCAACGCTTGAAAGATGCAGCTGAAAAAGCGAAAAAAGATCTTTCTGGTGTAACACAAACTCAAATTTCATTACCATTCATTAGTGCTGGAGCTGCTGGTCCATTACACTTAGAATTAACGTTAACAAGAGCGAAATTCGAAGAGCTTTCAGCAGGTCTTGTTGAAAGAACATTAGAGCCAACTCGTCGTGCATTAAAAGACGCTGGTTTTGCTCCAAGCGAATTAGATAAAGTTATTCTTGTTGGTGGATCTACTCGTATCCCAGCTGTACAAGAAGCTATTAAACGTGAAACTGGTAAAGAGCCATATAAAGGTGTAAACCCTGATGAAGTTGTAGCATTAGGTGCTGCAGTTCAAGGTGGCGTACTTACTGGTGATGTAGAAGGCGTTCTATTATTAGACGTAACTCCACTTTCTTTAGGTATTGAAACTATGGGTGGCGTGTTCACGAAATTAATCGAGCGTAACACTACAATTCCAACAAGTAAGTCACAAGTATTCTCAACAGCTGCTGATAATCAACCAGCAGTAGACATTCACGTATTACAAGGTGAGCGTCCAATGTCGGCTGACAACAAAACGTTAGGTCGTTTCCAATTAACTGACCTTCCACCAGCACCACGTGGTATTCCACAAATCGAAGTAACATTCGATATTGATGCGAACGGTATCGTTAACGTACGTGCGAAAGACTTAGGAACAAGCAAAGAGCAAGCTATTACAATCCAATCTTCTTCAGGTCTTTCTGATGAAGAAGTAGAACGTATGGTACAAGAAGCGGAAGCAAATGCTGACGCTGACCAAAAACGTAAGGAAGAAGTTGAACTTCGTAACGAAGCTGACCAACTTGTATTCCAAACAGACAAAGTTGTAAAAGATTTAGAAGGTAAAGTAGATGCAGCTGAAGTTGCAAAAGCAACAGAAGCGAAAGAAGCATTACAAGCTGCAATTGAGAAAAACGAGCTTGAAGAAATTCGTGCGAAAAAAGATGCTTTACAAGAAATCGTACAACAATTAACTGTTAAATTATACGAGCAGGCTCAAGCAGCTGCTGGTCAAGCAGAAGGTGCGCAAGGTGCGCAAGGTGCACAAGATGCTGGCGCAAAGAAAGACAATGTAGTTGACGCTGAGTTTGAAGAAGTAAAAGAAGACAAGTAATTCAATTGTAAACATAATAAGTAAGATGACAAAAAGTCAAAGTCAAGCGTGCCTTGACTTTGGCTTTTTTCACGAATGAGAAGCGATGTGTGAGGATCTTAAGTTTTTCGCTTTGCATACTGTAAGTGAGGAAACTTTGTTGCAAAGCACTTTCTTTCGGTGTTAAAATTACGTTTATGTGAAAGATTCGGGGGTTGTAAATTTATGAGTAAACGAGACTATTATGAGGTCCTTGGACTTAGCAAGGGCGCTTCAACAGATGAAATTAAAAAAGCGTATCGTCGTTTGGCTAAAAAATACCATCCAGACGTAAGCAAAGAAGAAAATGCAGTTGAAAAGTTTAAAGAAGTACAAGAAGCATACGAAGTGTTAAGTGATGATCAAAAGCGTGCACAGTACGATCAATTTGGTCATGCTGGTGCAAATCAAGGATTCGGTGGATTTGGCGGCGGAGGAGACTTCGGCGGTGGCTTCGGTTTTGAAGATATATTTAGTTCTTTCTTTGGCGGTGGCGGCGGCAGACGTCGTGATCCAAATGCTCCGCGCCAAGGTGCTGACTTACAATATCAAGTCACTTTAGATTTTGAAGAAGCTATTTTTGGTAAGGAATTAAATGTGGAAATTCCAGTAGAAGATCCATGTGATACTTGTAAAGGTAGTGGAGCAAAACCAGGAACTTCAAAAGAAACATGTAAACATTGTTCAGGCTCTGGTCAAGTGAGTGTAGAACAAAACACACCGTTTGGTCGTATCGTAAATCGTCAAGCTTGTGGTCATTGTTCAGGAACTGGACAAATTATTAAAGAAAAATGTACGACATGTCACGGTTCAGGTAAAGTTCGTAAACGTAAAAAAATCAATGTTAAAATTCCAGCGGGTATCGATAATGGTCAACAAATTCGTGTGTCTGGAAAAGGTGAAGCCGGCGTAAATGGCGGACCAGCAGGAGACTTATATGTTGTCGTTCATGTAAGAAATCATGAATTCTTCGAGCGTGAAGGAGATCACATTATTTGCGAAATGCCATTAACATTTGCGCAAATGGCGCTTGGTGATGAAGTGGAAGTTCCTACTGTTCATGGTAAAGTGAAGCTGAAAATTCCAGCAGGAACACAAACTGGAACAGAATTCCGCTTAAAAGGAAAAGGTGCTCCGAACGTACGTGGATACGGCCAAGGAGATCAATATGTAGTCGTTCGTGTTGTTGTACCGACGAAATTGACTTCGCAGCAAAAAGATTTATTACGTGAATTTGCAGGACAAGAAGAGCAGGATGATAGTTTATTCGGAAAGCTTAAACGTGCTTTCAAAGGGGAATAATGGAAATAAAAAATGGAGTTGGTAAATTGTGAAATGGTCAGAAATTAGTATTCATACAACAGAAGAAGCAGTAGAAGCTGTCTCTCATATTTTACATGAAGCTGGTGCTAGTGGAGTTGCGATTGAGGATCCAGCGGAGTTAACGAAAGAGCGCGAGCAACAATATGGTGAAATTTATGCATTGAACCCAGATGAATATCCGGCGGAAGGTGTATTAATAAAAGCGTATTTCCCGCAAACGGATTCTTTACATGAAACGATTGCAGGTGTAAAATCATCTATTGATGTGCTTCCATCTTACGACATCGAAATTGGTACTGGAAATATTACCGTTAACGAAGTCAATGAAGAAGATTGGGCTACTGCTTGGAAAAAATATTACCATCCAGTACAAATTTCTGATACATTCACAATCGTACCGACTTGGGAAGAATATACACCATCTTCTCCTGATGAAAAAATCATTGAATTAGACCCGGGTATGGCGTTTGGTACAGGAACTCATCCAACAACAACGATGTGTATCCGTGCTTTAGAAAAAACAGTACAGCCAGGTGACACTATTATTGATGTAGGAACAGGTTCTGGTGTACTTAGTATTGCGGCTGCAAAATTAGGTGCGTCTTCTGTTCAAGCATATGATTTAGATCCGGTTGCGGTTGAAAGTGCAGAAATGAATGTACGTTTAAATAAAACAGATGATATCGTGTCTGTTGGACAAAATAGTCTTTTAGAAGGCATTGAAGGTCCTGTTGATTTAATCGTAGCTAACTTATTAGCAGAAATTATTCTATTATTCCCTGAAGATGCAGCAAGAGTTGTGAAGTCAGGTGGATTATTTATTACATCGGGCATTATTGCTGCGAAGGAAAAAGTAATTTCTGAGGCGTTAGAACAAGCTGGATTTACAATTGAAGAAGTGTTACGAATGGAAGATTGGGTAGCAATTATTGCACGAAATGCGTAATATAGATTTTAGTCTATAATGAAAAGGGGAGTCTCTCACTATAAGGTGAGAGACTTGCCGTTTGTTATATGAAAAATGATAACGTTTCGTTCTTTTCGTAAGTGTTGACTTACGAAAGGAACGAAACTCTACTAAGGTGATTATATGCAACGTTATTTTGTAGAAGAGAAATATGTAAATGAGACAAGTATTCGCATTGTAGGTGATGACGTACATCATATCGCAAGAGTGATGCGTATGTCAGCTGGTGATCATATTTATTGCTGTGTAAACGGAAAAACAGCAGTATGTTCAATTGATGAAATTACCAGTGAATTTATTAATACGGCTATTGTAGAATGGGTAGAGGCGTCAAGTGAACTTCCTGTTTTCGTGACGATTGCAAGTGGACTGCCAAAAGGAGACAAGCTAGAGTTAATTTTTCAAAAAGGAACTGAGCTTGGGGCAGCTGCATTCTTACCATTTCAAGCATCTCGCTCTATCGTAAAATGGGATGCGAAAAAAGCTGATAAAAAAGTTGAGCGTTTAAGAAAAATTGTGAAAGAAGCTGCGGAACAATCACATAGAAGTGAAATTCCAGAAGTACATGCTCCGGCATCATTTAAGCAATTGCTTTCAATGAGTGGTGAGTATGATGTTTGTCTTGTTGCTTACGAAGAGGAAGCAAAACAAGGTGAGAAATCTAATTTTGCGAAAGCTTTAACGACAATGAAACCAGGTCAAAAGCTATTGATTGTATTTGGCCCAGAAGGCGGTTTAGCTGAGGAAGAGATTACAGCGCTTCGTGAACATAAATTTGTACCATGTAGTTTAGGACCAAGAATTTTAAGAACAGAAACGGCGCCGTTATACGCGTTAAGTGCTGCTTCGTATCATTTTGAATTGATGGGGTGATGATCAATGTCAACTGTTGCGTTCCATACGTTAGGTTGTAAAGTAAACCACTATGAAACAGAAGCCATTTGGCAATTGTTTAAACAAGGTGGTTATGAAAGAACAGAATATGAAAAGAAAGCTGATGTATATGTTATTAACACATGTACAGTAACGAATACTGGGGACAAAAAAAGCCGTCAAGTAATCAGACGTGCTGTGCGTCAAAATCCAGATGCAGTTATTTGCGTAACGGGATGTTATGCACAAACATCTCCAGCTGAAATTATGGCGATTCCGGGTGTAGATATTGTAGTTGGTACACAGGATCGTGAAAAGATGTTAGGTTACATCGAAGAATTCCGTAAAGAGCGTCAACCAATTAATGCTGTCCGTAATATTATGAAAACACGTGTGTATGAAGAACTTGATGTACCTTATTTCACGGATCGTACACGTGCGTCTTTAAAAATACAAGAGGGTTGCAATAACTTCTGTACATTCTGTATCATTCCTTGGGCGCGTGGTTTAATGCGTTCTCGTGATGGAAAAGAAGTTATTAAACAAGCACAACAATTAGTGGATGCAGGCTATAAAGAAATCGTATTAACGGGTATTCATACAGGTGGATACGGCGAAGACATAAAAGATTATAACTTAGCTGGATTACTTCGTGATATGGAAGCGGAAGTAGGCGGATTAAAACGTCTTCGTATTTCTTCTATTGAAGCGAGTCAAATTTCAGATGAAGTAATTGAAGTGTTAGATAAATCTGAAGTAGTTGTACGCCACTTGCATATTCCGTTGCAATCTGGTTCTAATACTGTATTAAAACGTATGCGTCGTAAATATACGATGGAGTTCTTCCAAGAGCGTTTAGATCGTTTGAAAGAAGCGTTACCAGGCCTTGCGATTACATCTGACGTAATCGTTGGTTTCCCAGGTGAAACAGAAGAAGAATTCATGGAAACATACAATTTCATTAAAGAGAACCGCTTCTCTGAGTTACATGTGTTCCCTTACTCAAAACGTACAGGAACACCTGCAGCACGCATGGAAGATCAAGTTCCTGAAGATGTGAAGAATGATCGTGTTCATCGTTTAATTGAGCTATCTAATCAATTAGCGAAAGAATATGCATCAGCGTTTGAAGGTGAAGTGCTTGAAATCATTCCAGAAGAGCAATTTAAAGACGGCGACCGTGAAGGGTTATATGTAGGGTATACAGATAACTACTTGAAAATTGTATTTGAAGGATCAGAAGAATTAATTGGTAAGCTAGTGAAAGTGAAAATTACGAAAGCTGGTTATCCATATAACGAAGCGCAATTTGTTCGTGTTCTTGAAGATGATGTAAAAAAAGAATCAGCTAGCGCATAAAAAGAGCGTGCAACCGGAAACGGTTTGCATGCTTTCTTTATTTGAAGCGGTTAAGTACTATAAGGTGGGGAGGCGTTTCATGCATCCCTGTATGAAAAAAGATGAAATGATAAAAATATAGTTGTCTTCATCAGTAAAGGATACTAGCTATTTGCATAACTTTTGAAAAGGAAATGCTTCTATTCTTCTTTTATTCTGCCAAATAGTTGACCTGAAGTGATAAAATGTATTATAATCGTAAAAGACATGCTGAAGAAGTGTTTCTTTTTGCATGCTGAAGTTAGTATGTAAGTGTGATGTTTCGGAGGGAGGGAAAGAGAATGTCAAAAACAGTCGTTCGTAAAAACGAGTCTTTGGAGGATGCACTTCGCCGTTTTAAAAGATCGGTTTCTAAAACTGGTACACTTGCTGAAGCAAGAAAGCGCGAGTTTTATGAAAAACCAAGTGTAAAACGTAAGAAGAAATCTGAAGCGGCAAGAAAGCGTAAATTCTAAGAGAGGGTGTAAGTTATGAGTCTTCTCGGTCGTTTAAACGATGATATGAAACAAGCGATGAAGAATAAACAAAAAGAAAAATTAACCGTTATTCGTATGGTTAAGGCTGCTTTACAAAATGAAGGTATTAAACTGCAACATACTCTTACTGAAGAAGAGGAAATAACAGTTTTAGCTCGTGAAGTAAAACAGTATAAGGACTCCCTCCTTGAATTTAAAAAAGCTGGTCGTGAAGACCTTGTTAATAAACTGCAAAGTGAAATTCAGATTTTAAGCGCATATTTGCCAGAGCAATTAACTGAAGAAGAACTAGTTGATGTAATCAAGCAAGTTATTTCTGAAGTTGGTGCGACTTCTAAAGCAGATATGGGTAAGGTGATGACTGCTGTTATGCCGAAAGTAAAAGGTAAAACAGACGGATCACTTGTGAATAAGCTGGTTATCCAGCTATTAGCGTAAAAAAACGTCTCATTTCGTATGAGACGTTTTTTTATTGTTCTTATTAAGGAGAAACGCTATATTGCTTAAAAAGGGTTTCTATAAGTGATAGAAACCCCTCTAGTTAAAGTTTCAATTTATTATTTCCTTGTATAATTCCGATTCTACACCTATTCTTACTTCCTTGACTAAAACTTCTTTCGCAAATAAAAGCTAAGTACCGAACCTTCTGAAAATCAGATTGAAGTTTTATAGCTTGCTCTTCAGCATAATCCTCAAAGGTAACGAAAGAGATTCTAACTATTTTAGATTTTGCATCAGTTGCATAAAATGGCCGGATATTACTGTCGATAATTTGTTTTATAACATTCGAAATTTCTTGACTAAAGCCAATTTACTTTCGTATTTCCTCATTTATTAATTCATTTTTTAATGAACCCTAATATTTTTTGAAATTCATATAACAACCATCTATAAAATATTCTTACTTACAACGTAACATTCAGAGTGGAGAAATTTTCTTTTTTTTTGATTTTATCCCTCATTAACGGGCAGCCCGATTGGTGAGGGGGGATTAAAGTTTCACTTTATCTCATTTGTCCAATAAATGACAACTACTTATTCTATGGTCAGTATGTCACATCCAGAACGAATTGTAACAGTTTTTTTCAAGTTTCTAACTTCTCGCTAGGCTCAATTTCTTAATGTAACTTGTACTGATATCCTGTAGGGGCGCATATTCTTGTATTAATACTTCTATTATTAAAGGTAACATCCTCTGATCCATCATTGTCCTGACAAATATGATTTCATATAGCGACTGTTTTAATTAACATGATATGAACTCTTACAGAATATAGTTATGTTAGTGAAGTCGTTATAACACGATAGGCACTTGTGAAGAAATACATATATATGGGATGAGAGGGGGTCTTTCGAGATGAAGAAATTAGAACAAATGAAAAATTGGTTGACAAAACAAGTAGACCTACCAGTGGATGTATTAATGGATCTACCTCGGATTACTCTTGTTGGGCAAATACATATTTATATAGAAAATCATCGGGGGTTATTAGTGTTTTCAGATAAAGAAGTGCGATTACTTTTAAAACACGGTCAATTATTAATTAAAGGACAATCCTTTGTTATTAAAACGATTCTTCCAGAAGAGCTTTTGCTCGAAGGGATAATTGAGCAAGTAACATTTTTAGAAAATGAAAAAAAAGGTGATTGAAGTGAAACTTCCATTTGTGAAGTTTTTCTTCTTTATCCTGTAAAAGTTCCGTTGATAGAGACTGATTACAGTTTTACTCGGTTTCATTTTAGTACGAGCTATTTTAATGTTTCAAATAAAAAGTAGTATATCTACTTTTAGAAAGGTAGTGAAGGTGGTAAATGAAAAATAAATGGTTTATAAAGTGGCTTGGATATGTAAAAGTGCGAATTGAAGGTAGAGGAGCGGAACGGTTTGTTAATGAATGTGTACGGAGGAATTTATTAGTTTGGGATGTTAAAAAGATAGCTGATGAAACGTTAGTTTTTTGTATGTTGTTACGCGATGTGAAAAAAATAAAACCAATTTATAGAAAAAATGAATGTAAATTATATTTTATTGGACGTTATGGTTTTCCTTTTTGGAATAAGCGTTTAATTAAAAATAGTGGATTTTTAATTGGTTTTTTAATTTTCTTTTTTGGTGTGATTGCAATGTCAAATATGGTTTGGAAAATTGAAATTACAGGAGCAAAACCTGAAACGGAATATATATTGATGAAAGAATTGGATAAAATGGGTATTAAAAAAGGGAAACTACAATTTCAAATGCCGAATGTAGAAGATGTACAACGCCATTTGACAGATAATATTAATGCCATTACTTGGGCGGGACTAGAAGTAAGAGGAACGACGTATCATTTTAAAATTGTTGAAAAAAACGAACCGAAGAAAGAAAAGGAACAAAGGCCGCAAAATTTAGTAGCAAAAAAAGAAGCGATTATTACAAAGACGTTCGTAGAAGTTGGAAAGCCGGTTGTACTGAAAAATGATCATGTAGAAAAAGGGCAGATTCTCGTATCAGGAATATATGGTAATGAGGAAAGTCCGACGATTGTTTCAGCGAAAGGTATTGTGTATGGAGAAACGTGGTATACATCTAAGGTGGATGTCCCGTTAAAGACGCAATTCCAAGTGTATACTGGTAATGTATACAATGAACATTTTCTTAAATTTGGGGATACGAAAATAAAAATATGGGGATTTCAGCATGATAAGTATAAACGCTCTCGTACTGAAAGTGTAAAGCATGATGTGAAATTATTTGGTTTTACACTGCCGATTGCATATGAAAAAGATGTTGTGAGAGAAGAGGAAGAAGCGAATCGAGAATATACAGAAAAGCAAGCGCTGAAAGTAGCGAAAGAGATGGCCGAAAAAGAACTAAAGAAAAAATTGGATGAACATGCTATGATTGTAAGTGATAAGATTTTGAGTAAAGAGGTTGAGGCGGGTCAACTAAAGGTCACATTGCATTATACTGTGGTTGAAAATATTGCAGAGCCACAACTAATATCCGAATCCGATATTCAAGGAGACTGAGTAATGGCAGAACAATTAGTAGAAATGAACCAACAATTGGAAAATACTAACGAAGCAATCGCTCTTTTTGGAGTCAATGATGCACATTTAAAAGTAATTGAACGAGAACTGAATGTATCGATCGTAACTAGAGGAGAAACTGTTCATGTATCTGGGGCAGTTGAAACGGTGACACTCGTAGAAAAAATCTTACAGCAATTACTTGTTGTAATTCGTAAAAGTATATCAATTTCAGAGAGAGATGTTGCGTATGCAATTCAGCTTGCACAACAAGGGAAAATTGCTCAATTTGAAGAGTTATATGAAGAAGAAATTTTCAAGACTGCAAAAGGTAAATCCATTCGTGTAAAAACAATGGGGCAAAGACGATATATTCATGCGATGAAGAAGAATGATATTGTCTTTGGGATAGGGCCTGCAGGAACTGGAAAAACATACTTAGCTGTAGTAATGGCTGTGAGGGCTTTAAAACAAGGGTATGTAAAGAAAATTATTTTAACAAGACCTGCTGTAGAAGCTGGAGAAAATTTAGGTTTTTTACCAGGGGATTTGAAAGAGAAGGTAGATCCATACTTACGCCCATTATATGATGCCTTACATGATATTCTTGGACAAGAATATACGCAGCGTATGATGGAGCGAGGAGTAATTGAAATCGCGCCGCTTGCTTATATGAGGGGGCGTACGCTTGATGATTCATTTGTTATTTTAGATGAGGCTCAAAATACAACGGGTGCTCAAATAAAAATGTTTTTAACAAGATTAGGTTTTAGTTCTAAAATGGTTATTACAGGGGATCCTTCACAAGTAGACTTGCCAAAAGGGGTAAAATCAGGACTATCTATAGCTGCTAATATTTTATCTGGTGTATCAGGTCTGTCATTTATTACATTAGAACAAACGGACGTTGTGAGACATCCATTGGTGCAACGTATTATTGAGGCATATGATAAAATGGAATGATCCTATTTGTCAGGATCATTTCTTTTTGTATGATAAGGTTGGCGAACGTCATATTTTTTACTATCATGAAAGATAAGGAAAATAAACTATAGGTACTAGTGTATAAAATGTTGCCTCAAAGTATCGTTTGGTAGAAGAAATGAAAGCTATAAATAGTTTCACTTTATTTCTGGAGAGGAGAAGGTATTGAAATCATGTCAAGATCTCAAGAAATTTCTAAGTGGTTTCGTAATTTACAACATTCGAAAAAACTAAGTTGGATTTCTTACGTTGTATTAGGAGCAGTGCTGTTTTTTGCGCTTATGAATAATGTAAAACCAGAGCAATTAGATGTTAATATGTATTCTATTGCGAAAAAGACAATCCATTCTCCTATAAAAATTGAAGATAAAGTTACAACGGATAAAAAGAAAAAAGAAGCCGCTACAAAAGTTGAAGATCAATATACATATAAAAGTGAGTATAAACAAAACAAAGTTGATATTGTGAATGACGTCTTTGCTAAAGTGGATGAAGTGGTGCAAGAGATTAAAGCTGTTGGACCGGATGATCAAAAAAAGATGACTGATGCTGAGAAAGTGGAGAAGTTAAAAAAGAAACTACCCGCTGACTTAACGAAAGAATTATCTGATTCAAACTTACTAAGTTTGATTAATGCAGATTCGAGCCAATTAGTATTAGCGAAAGATGCTGCGGTCACAGCGATTAATAGTATCATGACTGAGCATATTAAAATGGACGAATTGAAAGATGCGAAAGAACGATATGTAAGTGAGATGAATAGTGTTAATGTTGATAATGGTTTAAAAGAGTCAATTAAGGCGCTAGGAAGATATGCAATTTCAGCAAACTATTTTTATGACCCGATCTTAACGAAAGAGAAAAGAAAAGCAGAGGAAGATTTAGTTCCACCTGTTTATATTCTTCAAGGACAAGTTCTTGTTAGAGAAGGTGAAACAATTTCAAGTGATGTGTATAATCAGTTGAAATTAGTTGGTTTGTTAGAAAAAGGGAACGGCTTTCAACCTTATGTTGGATTAGCGGTACTCATTGGTGTGTTACTATACTTTATGCATAAACAATTTGAATTATTTTTAAAGAGAAAAAGAGAAGATAGACCGTATGTTTTAGCGTATATTACAATTTTGTCTATCACAATCGTCTTAATGAAAATCATTAGTTTGTTTCAAAAACTTGAATACGCGGGGATTGCATATGTTGTCCCAGTTGCGATGGGAACAATACTTGTAAAACTAATGATTGGTGATCGATTTGTCTTTTTAACGAGTATGATTTTTTCTGTATGCGGAAGTATTATGTTTAATGAAGGAGTAACGAGTACATTAAATTATAGTGTAGGGATTTACGTATTGTTAAGTTCATTATCGGTTAGTATTTTCTTGCGAGAAAAAAATCGTCGTACAATGATTTTACAAGCTGGTATACTCGTTTCTGTATTAAATGTAGTCGTATTGGCGGCGCTCTTATTATTACGTAATGGGAATTTTTCGCCTCTTGAAATTGGTACGCAATTATTAATGGCTTCACTTTCAGGGATTATATCATCCGTTTTGGCTATGGGGATTTTACCATATTTAGAAAGTGGACTTGGAATCGTATCAAGCATGAAGCTTATGGAACTATCAAGTCCAAATCATCCGCTTTTACGCAGAATTTTGTTAGAAGCGCCAGGGACATATCATCATAGTGTAATGGTAGCGAATCTTTCTGAGGCTGCTTGTGAAGCAGTCGGGGCAAATGGTGTATTAGCGCGTGTAGGGGCATATTATCATGATGTAGGAAAAACAGTACAACCGCAATTTTTTATTGAAAACCAAATGGGAATTGAAAACCCGCATGATAAATTAGATCCTGTAACGAGTAAAGATATTATAATTGCTCACGTAACGGATGGAGTAAGAATGCTCGAAGAATATCATATTCCACAAGAAATTATTGATATCGCTGGGCAACATCACGGTACAACGTTACTGAAATATTTTTATTATAAAGCTATTAAAGAAGATAAAGAAAAATATACAGAAGAGATGTTCCGTTATCCAGGTTCAAAAGCAACTTCGAAAGAATCGGCAATTGTTGGTATTGCTGATAGTGTAGAAGCTGCGGTACGTTCTATGAATCACCCAACGCCAGAACAAATTAATAATTTGG
This sequence comes from Bacillus cereus group sp. BceL291, assembly GCF_051776705.1. NCBI lineage: Bacteria > Bacillati > Bacillota > Bacilli > Caryophanales > Bacillaceae > Bacillus > Bacillus cereus group sp. BceL291. The sequence continues at coordinate 54,511 of NZ_JBPWAP010000015.1, forward strand.
TGCAAAGTATTATTAAAGATCGACTACAAGACGGTCAATTTAGTGAATGTGATTTGACGTTTAAGGAACTACAAATCGTTGGAAAAACGTTGTGTGAAACGTTAAATGGTATTTTCCATTCGCGTATTACATATCCGGAACTTCCGGAAGAAAAGGAGAAAGAATGAGTTTGTTAATTGATTTTATTGATGAAACAGAAGAAGTAAAAGAAGCGTATATGAGTTTAATTCGTGAAGTGTTAGAAAAAGCAGCTCAAATGGAAAATATCGAGGATGGTGCGGAGGTATCGGTGACATTTGTAGATAATGAGCGCATTAGAGAAATTAATCGTGATTACCGAGATAAAGATCAACCTACAGATGTAATATCCTTTGCGATGGAAGAAATGGGAGAAGGAGAAATGGAGATTGTTGGTGCAGAGATGCCACGCATGTTAGGTGATCTTATTATCTCTATTCCAAGGGCGAAAGAGCAAGCTGAAGAGTACGGACATTCTTTCGATCGTGAACTTGGATTTTTGGCATTACATGGCTTTTTACATTTACTTGGTTATGATCACATGACAGAAGAAGATGAAAAAGAAATGTTCGGAAGACAAAAAGAAATTTTAGAAGCTTTTGGATTAGGACGATGAAAAAAGGAAAACTTATAGATAGTTTTGGATATGCTATAGCTGGTATATTCTTTTGTTTTCGTCATGAGCGAAATATGAAAATCCATTATTTAGCCGCAGTCATTGTTATATGCTGCGGCTTTTATTTCCATATTACGAGAACAGAGTGGATGATATTACTTATTGTAATAGGGAGTGTAATGAGTTTAGAAATGGTAAATACGGCTGTGGAAAAAACAGTAGATTTAGCGACTGCCGATATTCATCCATTTGCAAAAATTGCAAAGGATGTTGCGGCAGGAGCGGTTTTATTGTTTGCAATTATAGCTGTTATAATTGGTGCTATTATCTTTTTACCGTATATGGTATAGTTGCATTCCGAAGCTTTTATTAAGCTTTGGAAGTGCCGTAAGGGGCTTTAATGAGAGAGTGTACCTCTTCATAGCTGTGGACAGGAAGGATGCGGGAATATGAATAGTAAACAATTAATTCTAGAAGCAATCGAAGCGCGTAAACAAGCGTACGTACCATATTCTAAATTTCAAGTAGGTGCAGCACTATTAACGCGCGATGGAAAAGTATATCGTGGATGTAATGTTGAGAATGCATCATATGGCTTATGTAATTGTGCTGAAAGAACAGCTTTATTTAAGGCGGTTTCTGAAGGAGATAAAGAATTTGTAGCCATTGCGGTTGTAGCAGATACAAAGCGCCCAGTACCTCCTTGTGGAGCATGTCGACAAGTTATGGTAGAATTATGTAAACAGGATACGAAAGTATACTTAACAAATTTACATGGTGACGTTCAAGAGACGACAGTCGGAGAATTGTTACCAGGAGCATTTTTAGCGGAGGATTTACATGAATAGAAAAGGTTATAAATCAGGTTTTGTCTCTATTATTGGCAGACCGAATGTTGGGAAATCTACATTTTTAAATCGTATTATCGGCCAGAAAATTGCTATTATGAGTGATAAGCCACAAACGACTCGTAATAAAATTCAAGGTGTATATACAGAAAATGATGCACAAGTTATTTTCATTGATACACCAGGAATACATAAACCTAAACATAAACTAGGCGACTTCATGGTGAAGATGGCGCAAACGACATTAAAAGAAGTTGATATCGTTCTGTTTATGGTTAATGCTGTCGAAGGCTTTGGTCGTGGTGAAGAATTCATCATCGAGAAGTTAAAAGAAACGAAACAACCAGTATTTTTAGTAATTAATAAAATTGACCAACTTCATCCAGAGCAATTACTAGAGTTAATTGATCAATATCGTAAACTACATGAGTTTGCAGAGATTGTACCAATTTCTGCGTTAGACGGTAATAATGTGGACGCTTTAATTGGAACAATTAAAAAGTATTTACCAGAAGGACCACAATACTATCCAGATAATCAAGTAACGGATCATCCGGAGAGATTTATTATTGCAGAGCTTATTCGTGAGAAAGTACTACATTTAACACGTGAAGAAGTGCCGCATTCTGTGGCTGTTGTTATCGATGCGATTCAAAAGCGTGAGGGCGGGGCAGTTTATATAAATGCAACGATTGTTGTTGAACGTGCATCACAAAAAGGAATCATCATCGGAAAACAAGGGAAAATGTTAAAAGAAGTTGGTAAGCGAGCTCGTTTTGATATTGAAGCGCTACTTGGTTCTAAAGTATTTTTAGAAGTATGGGTAAAAGTGCAAAAAGATTGGCGTAATAAAATGTCTCAGCTTCGTGACCTAGGTTTCCGCGAGGATGAGTACTAAAATAGAGTCAAGCTGTAATCAGTGGATGGTTGGTTCATCCACTGATTATTGGTTTTTATGAACTTTGATAAATTAGGAAAAATTTTTCTCACATGAAAATGGACAAAATGGGTCAATTTAATAACAACAAAGGAAATTGGTTTATAGGCTACGCTTATTGAGAAAGGTGGATTCTTATGCTAGATTTTACCTGGAAGTTTTTCTCCAAAACAGGAAGCATTGAAACGTACTTGCTTTTGAAAGAAATGGAAAAAGACGTAAACGATGAGATGGATCAACATGAAGAGGAGCTAGCGCATCTAGACTCTCCAATTTCTTGACCCGTTTTGTTCAAACCTTGGATGGTGACGAACATGTTTCAAAAAGTTGAGGGCATCGTTATCCGTACGACAGATTACGGAGAAACGAACAAGATTGTTACAATATTCTCAAGAGAACTTGGTAAGGTAAGTGCAATGGCAAGAGGGGCAAAAAAACCGAAAAGCCGATTAGCATCTGTGTCGCAATTAATGACACATGGCCAGTTTCTTATTCAAATGGGATCTGGGCTTGGAACATTGCAACAAGGCGAGATTATTTCAACTATGAAAGAAATTCGCGAGGATATATTTTTAACTGCTTATGCATCATTTATTGTTGAATTAACTGATAAAGCAACAGAAGATAAAAAACATAATCCGTATTTATTTGAAATGTTATATCAAACGTTGCATTATATGTGTGAGGGTGTTGATCCAGAAGTATTATCATTAATTTATCAAACGAAAATGCTTCCGGTATTAGGGATGCGCCCGTACTTTGATACATGTGCGATTTGTCATCAAGAAACAGACTTTGTCGCCTTCTCCGTTAGGGAAGGCGGTTTTCTGTGCTCACGTCATGCGGAGCAAGACCCGTATCGTATACCGGTAGGAGAAGCTGTTCATAAATTATTACGTCTTTTCTTCCATTTCGATTTACATAGGCTCGGAAATGTATCGGTAAAGGATAGCACAAAAAAACAAATGCGTTTAGTATTGAATACATATTATGATGAATATTGCGGAATTTATTTGAAATCAAGACGTTTTTTAGAACAACTTGATAAGTTTCAAATATAATTTTGGGCCGTATACGGTCCTTTTTACATACTTTCTTTTTCGAATAGCATATTTAGTATATAATATTTAAGAGATAGTATAACTTTTTTCGTTGTGCATTAAAGGTGGTGATTATCATAGAGCTGAATAAACGGCAAGAACATATCATTCAGATTGTAAAAGATCACGGTCCTATTACAGGGGAATCAATTGCAGCGCAATTGGGTCTAACACGTGCGACGCTAAGACCAGACTTAGCAATTTTAACGATGGCTGGTTATTTAGAAGCACGTCCACGCGTAGGTTATTTTTATACGGGTAAAACTGGGGGGCAGCTATTATCTGAAGCTGTTAAGAAAATTAAAGTACAAGATTATCAATCTAGACCGGTTGTAATTGATAAAAATGTTTCCGTATACGATGCAATTTGTACGATGTTTTTAGAGGACGTTGGTACATTGTTCGTTGTAGATCAGATGACTCTATTAGTTGGTGTTGTGTCTCGTAAAGATTTATTAAGAGCGAGCTTAGGAAAGCAGGATTTAACCTCTCTTCCGGTTAATATTATCATGACAAGGATGCCAAACATTGCGATGTGTCGTAGAGAGGATTCTTTATATGATATTGCGATGGAATTAATAGAAAGACAGATTGATGCAATGCCAGTTGTAAAAGATACGAAACAAGGTTTAGAAGTGATTGGGCGAATTACAAAAACAAATATTACACGTGCGTTTGTAAATTTAGTAAATAACGAATAAGTGTAATTTGTTTAAAGTGAGGTAATGTAATGGATAATAAAATCGTATATGTCGTATCTGACTCTGTAGGAGAAACGGCTGATTTGGTTGTTCGAGCAGCAATGGGGCAATTCCCGTTTGCTCCTGATATTAGACGTGTACCGTATGTAGAAGATACAGGGACATTAAAAGAAGTGATTTCGATTGCTAAGAGTAATCAAGCACTTATATGTTTTACGTTAGTTAAGCCTGATATGCGCAAATATTTAGTAACAGAGGCTGCAAAAGAAGGGGTAGAGGCATACGATATTATCGGCCCTCTTATTGATCAAATTGAAGAAATTACGGGGCAAGTGCCGAGATATGAGCCAGGCGTTGTCCGTAGGTTAGATGAAGAATACTTTAAAAAGATTGAAGCGATTGAGTTTGCTGTGAAGTATGATGACGGCAGAGATGCACGAGGTATTTTAAAAGCGGATATCGTGTTGATTGGTGTTTCGCGTACATCAAAAACACCACTTTCCCAATATTTAGCTCATAATAAACGCTTGAAAGTTGCGAATGTACCACTCGTGCCAGAAGTTGACCCACCTGAAGAACTATATCAAGTGGCAAAAGAAAAATGTTTCGGTTTGAAAATTACGCCAGATAAGTTAAATCATATTCGAAAAGAACGATTAAAATCACTTGGATTAAGTGATGGAGCAACATATGCAAATATTAATCGTATTCAAGAAGAAATTGATCACTTTGAGGAAGTAATTAGTAAAATAAATTGTCAAGTAATCGATGTATCGAATAAAGCGATTGAAGAAACAGCAAATATTATTGTGAATGCAGTGCAAAACCAAAAAATGTTTTAGCACATTTACCAAAGGTGAATGTGCTTTTTTCGCTCGTGTGAAATATGGTACCTATGGATTTTGTAATAGATTGTAGTGTAATGGTTATACTTATACTCCTTTGTCTTTTAGTATATTCAAGGTGTGAGTTTGTCATCCTGAAATGTAAGATGAAAAAATAAAGGGATATGTAGCGTAGTTGAAGAAAATATATTATAATAAAAAATTGTGATAAAAACCTATATTTTACGTTTAGACTTTAATTTTTCAGAATAAACTAGGGATAGGATTTACGAAAAAGACATGTAATTACGTTAAATCGACAAAATCTATACAAGAAAACGCACATTATGGAAGGATTCACAGAAGGGATGTAGAATACAGAAATATGCAAAGCATCAACAACATATTAGTTGGTGTAGATGTATATCCCGTGAAGGCTGAAATTGTGCAAGTTGGAGCGGAATTTCATGTCGGAATTTTGTTTGTCGCATCATATGCTCATCCTTTAAGGAAATAGCAAGGCAATTGGATCTTTGTAGATACTGAACAAAATGGAGTTAATCGTTATATGGATCAACATGAAAAAGTTACAAATCTCAAGATCAAACAGTATATGTGGCTTGCTACTCTTCTTATAAAAAGGTGTGTATGTATTGTTTCTAAGAGATACATTTGTAACAGATGAGCAAATGTATACAATTTTATATAGCAAGTATGTATATGCGATTTATGCAGATAAAGGGCCTATAGGAAAGGTTCAAAATCGTTTATACAATGTAATCGGCAACACTTTCTAACAAGTTTAGAAAAATATTGTCGAATTATAAAGGAATTTTTTAATTTATATCGAATACAAAATACGACACGGAGATGGAGTTATGGGGAACAGAATTCCCGAAGAAGTTGTTGAACAGATTCGGACATCATCCGATATTGTAGAAGTCATTGGTGAATACGTTCAACTTAGAAAACAGGGGCGTAACTATTTCGGCCTTTGTCCATTTCATGGTGAGAATTCTCCTTCATTCTCTGTTTCATCTGATAAGCAAATTTTTCATTGCTTCGGATGTGGAGAAGGTGGAAATGTATTTTCCTTTCTAATGAAAATGGAAGGACTGGCTTTTACCGAGGCTGTTCAAAAGCTAGGCGAAAGAAATGGAATTGCGGTTGCAGAGTATACATCAGGGCAAGGACAACAAGAAGACATATCTGATGACACTGTCATCATGCAACAAGCTCATGAATTATTGAAAAAGTATTATCATCATTTATTAGTAAATACGGAAGAGGGAAATGAAGCACTTTCATATTTATTAAACCGTGGTATTACGAAAGAGATGATTGAGAAGTTTGAAATTGGTTATGCATCACCTGCTTGGGATGCAGCGACGAAAATTTTACAAAAAAGAGGTTTATCGCTGTCTAGTATGGAACAAGCTGGCCTTCTAATAAGAAGTGAGAAGGATGGTAGTCATTATGATCGCTTCCGTGGAAGAGTTATGTTCCCGATCTATACGTTACAAGGTAAGGTGATAGCGTTTAGTGGAAGGGCGTTAGGAGATGACACTCCGAAATATTTAAATAGCCCTGAAACACCGATTTTTCACAAAAGTAAATTGTTGTATAACTTCCACCAAGCAAGACCGTTTATTAGAAAGCGTGGGCAAGTGGTTCTTTTCGAAGGATATGCCGATGTACTAGCTGCGGTAAAAAGTGGTGTGGAAGAAGCTGTTGCGACAATGGGAACAGCTTTAACTGAAGAACAAGCAAAACTTCTGCGACGTAACGTTGAAACTGTTGTTCTTTGCTATGATGGTGATAAAGCAGGGCGAGAAGCGACGATGAAAGCAGGGCAATTATTGCTAAAAGTTGGTTGCCAAGTGAAAGTCACATCCTTGCCAGATAAGCTTGATCCTGATGAATATGTGCAACAATATGGGACTACTGCTTTTGAAAATCTTGTGAAATCAAGTGTGAGTTTTGTTGGTTTTAAAATAAATTATTTGCGTTTAGGGAAAAATTTGCAAGATGAGTCTGGCAAAGAAGAATATGTGAAAAGTGTTTTAAAAGAGTTATCGTTGTTACAAGATGCGATGCAGGCAGAGTCATATTTGAAGTCATTATCGCAAGAATTTTCGTATTCAATGGAAACACTTTTGAACCAATTGCACCAATATCGCAAAGAACAAAAGGTACAGCAAAAACAAATAAAGCAGGTTGCTAAACCGTCTCAAGTCGTTCAAACAAAACCGAAGTTAACAGGTTTTGAAAGAGCGGAAAGAGAAATTATTTACCATATGTTGCAAAGTGCAGAAGTAGCTGTTCGTATGGAATCCCATATAGAAGATTTTCATACAGAAGAACATAAAGGGATTTTATATGAACTATACGCATATTATGAAAAGGGAAATGAACCTTCAGTCGGAACATTTTTAAGTTGGCTCTCTGATGAAAAGTTGAAAAATATTATCACTGATATTTCGACGGATGAATTTATTAATCCAGAATACACAGAAGAAGTGTTGCAAGGCCATTTGGAGACGCTTAGACGGCATCAGGAAAAACTTGAAAAGATGGAAATTATCTTTAAAGTGAAACAAATGGAAAAAACAGATCCTGTAGAGGCTGCTAAATATTATGTAGCATATTTACAAAATCAAAAAGCGAGAAAATAGCTTTTTTGATAAAGTTTTAGTATAATGAATGTTTGTATCTCGCGTAAGGAGGGGAACAGATGGCTGACAAACCAGCTCGTTCTAAACAAATTGAAACTGAAATGACCCTTGAGCAAGTGAAAGAACAACTCACTGAGCTCGGAAAAAAACGTGGCGTTCTTACATATGAAGAGATTGCAGAACGCATGAATGGATTTGAAATTGAATCCGATCAAATGGATGAATACTATGAATATTTAGGTGAACAAGGCATTGATTTAGTTGGTGATAATGACAACGAAGAAGGCCCTAATAATCGCCAAATTACAAAAACAGAAGAAGAGTTTGACCTCAATGATTTAAGTGTACCACCTGGGGTTAAAATCAACGATCCTGTTCGTATGTATTTAAAAGAAATTGGTCGTGTAGACTTACTATCTGCAGAAGAAGAAATTCGACTTGCAACGCGTATTGAAGAAGGCGATGAAGAAGCGAAACGTCGTCTTGCAGAAGCAAACTTACGTCTTGTAGTAAGTATTGCAAAGCGCTATGTAGGCCGTGGTATGCTTTTCTTAGACTTAATTCAAGAAGGTAATATGGGTCTAATTAAAGCTGTTGAAAAGTTCGATTATCGTAAAGGTTTCAAATTTAGTACGTATGCAACTTGGTGGATTCGCCAAGCTATTACACGTGCCATTGCAGACCAAGCGCGAACAATTCGTATTCCAGTTCATATGGTTGAAACGATTAATAAGTTAATTCGTGTACAACGTCAATTATTACAAGATTTAGGTCGCGAACCATCTCCTGAAGAGATTGGTGAGGAAATGGATCTTGCTCCAGAAAAAGTACGTGAAATCTTAAAAATTGCACAGGAGCCAGTTTCTCTTGAAACACCAATTGGTGAAGAAGATGACTCCCATTTAGGTGACTTTATTGAAGACCAAGAAGCAACATCGCCTGCGGACCATGCAGCCTATGAATTGCTAAAAGAACAATTAGAAGATGTGTTAGATACACTAACAGATCGTGAAGAAAATGTTCTACGTCTTCGTTTCGGTTTAGATGATGGACGAACTCGTACGCTTGAAGAAGTTGGGAAAGTATTCGGCGTAACGAGAGAGCGTATTCGTCAAATTGAAGCAAAAGCACTTCGCAAATTAAGACATCCAAGCCGTAGTAAGCGTCTTAAGGATTTCTTAGAATAGGTTATTTTTTAAGTTTACTTCACTTTTGTGAAGTAAACTTTTTTATTTTGTTAATTTTTGTTAAAATTTAGCTATGGGCAACGATTACAATTTCTTGTAATTTATTTTACAGAATTGTCTTTTGATTTGCAAATGCTCATTTTTCGATTTTTCGATTAATTTTGTTTATTATATACAAAAATATATGTAGAAAAGCGAAAAATATGATGAGAAACGTTAATAATTATCGAAATAATAAGCGATATGACAATAAAAAACAATAAACTGAATTTATGGAATATTTTTAACAAGTAGTAGTTTGCTCTTTTCTGATAGAGCGTTTTCAAGTACAATATAAATGACTGAATCATCTAACTATTTAGGGGTATAGAGGGGGGAGAAGAGATATGAAACGTAATCCGCTGATTCCGTTCGCTCTTATTGCAGCATTGGGTATTATCGTTATGTTTGTATTTTCATTTCAGGGGCTAAATAAATCTAAAGAGTTAGCTGATGCAAAAAATGGCGGGAAGCCAGCACAAACGGCATCAAAACCAGAAGATATTGTGAAGCAAAGCTGTACGAGCTGCCATGGTGATCAGTTACAAGGGGCAGTTGGACCTAACTTACAAAAAATTGGTGGGAAACTTTCAAAGGATGAAATTAAAGAAATTCTTTCGAAAGGAAAAGGCAATATGCCTGCCAATATAGTTCCAGCTGATCAAGCCGCTAAAGTAGCTGATTGGTTATCGAAGAAAAAATAAAGTTCCGTATGACAAGCCTTTTGCTTATGCAAAGGGCTTGTTTTTCTATATTTTCTAAAATACGATGAATGATAGAGCGGTGAATTGTTGTTATGGGCTTGCAACAACTACTATAAATTCATTATCATGGAGACAGACTGACAAGAGAAGGAGTAATGGAAATACATGAATGAAGTAAAGCTTTCAAAACGATTAGAAGAAGTTGTACGTGAAATACCAGTAGGATCTACAGTTGCTGATATTGGATCGGATCATGCGTATTTACCGTGTTATACAATTATAAATAATATTGCTACAAAAGCAGTTGCAGGAGAGGTTGTAGATGGACCATTTCGCTCTGCGCAAGCAACTGTAGCTGAAAGTGGTTTACAAGATAAAGTAGATGTACGTAAAGGGAATGGATTAGCGGTTATCGCACCAGGAGAAGTAGATGTAATTACGGTTGCCGGAATGGGCGGAGCGTTAATTCGTGACATTTTAGAAAGTGGTAAAGAAAAATTAGAAGGTGTAACGCGTTTAATTTTACAGCCTAATATTGCAGCGCATCATATTCGTGAATGGTTTATTGAGAATGGTTGGGAGCTTATCCATGAAAAAATCGTAAAAGAAGATGGGAAAATTTACGAAATTTTAGTAGGGGAGCGCGGAAATGTTGCAGCGCCTTACTCTGAAAATAAACAAGCTGAATTGTTTATGGGACCATTTTTAATAACAGAAAAAAGTGAAGCTTTCGTAGAAAAATGGGAAGGAGAATTAAAAAACTTCCAAAATATTTTAAAACAGTTAGAACGTGCGGCTGATTCTGAAGAAACAAAAGCGAAGCGTGGGGAAGTAGAAGCGAAAATGAAAATGATAGGGGAGGTTTTATCATGAGTAAAATTCCAAATGGCCATGAAATTATTTCTTTATTTGAAAGTATGTATCCGAAGCATTTGGCGATGGAAGGAGATAAGATTGGTCTGCAGATTGGAGCGCTTAATAAACCCGTGCAGCACGTATTGATTGCGCTAGATGTAACGGAAGAAGTTGTGGATGAAGCAATTCAATTAGGGGCAAATGTCATTATTGCTCATCATCCTTTAATTTTTAACCCGTTAAAAGCGATTCATACAGATAAGGTGTATGGGAAAATTATTGAAAAGTGTATTAAAAATGATATTGCAATCTATGCAGCGCATACAAATGTGGATGTTGCTAAGGGCGGGGTAAACGATTTACTTGCTGAGGCGTTAGGATTGCAAAATACAGAAGTTTTGGCACCGACATATGCAGAAGAAATGAAAAAAGTTGTTGTGTTTGTGCCAGTCACTCATGCAGAAGAAGTAAGGAAAGCATTAGGAGACGCAGGTGCTGGTCATATCGGCAATTATAGCCACTGTACGTTTAGTAGCGAGGGTACAGGCACATTTGTACCTCAAGAGGGGACAAATCCTTATATCGGGGAAACTGGACAGTTAGAACGTGTAGAAGAAGTGCGAATCGAAACGATTATTCCAGCTTCCTTACAGCGGAAAGTGATTAAAGCAATGGTAACGGCGCACCCTTATGAAGAAGTAGCGTACGATGTGTATCCGCTTGATAATAAAGGTGAAACGTTAGGCCTAGGAAAAATAGGATACTTACAAGAAGAAATGACGCTTGGCCAATTTGCAGAACATGTGAAACAATCATTAGACGTGAAGGGCGCAAGAGTTGTCGGTAAGTTAGATGATAAAGTGCGTAAAGTAGCTGTACTTGGTGGAGATGGTAATAAATATATAAACCAAGCGAAATTTAAAGGAGCAGATGTATATGTAACTGGTGACATGTACTATCATGTTGCTCATGATGCGATGATGCTCGGTTTAAATATAGTTGACCCAGGACATAATGTTGAAAAAGTAATGAAACAAGGTGTACAAAAGCAATTACAAGAAAAAGTGGATGCAAAGAAACTCAATGTACACATTCATGCTTCGCAGTTACATACAGATCCATTTATATTTGTATAAGAAAAATAAAAACCGTTGCTCATGTAAGCAACGGTTTTTATTATTGTTCTTTTTTCACTTTCACGCGAGGTAATATTTTTTGTAACGGTACTTTTCGAACTCTTTCCCATGTAGCGGGATTCATTGGGTCATATTGCTCTAAGAAAGCGATAACTTCTTTCGTAATTGGCGTTGGAGTAGAAGCACCTGCTGTAACAGCTACGTTTTCTACACCTTGTAGCCACTCTAATTGAATTTCGCTTACATCAGCAACTCGATATGCTTTTGTACCCGCGATTTCTTGTGATACTTGTGCTAAGCGATTTGAATTGTTACTTTTCGGATCACCAACAACAATTGTTAAGTCTGCAACATCAGCTTGTTTAGCGACAGCTTCTTGGCGAACTTGAGTAGCTAAACAAATTTCTTTATGGAATTCTGCTGTTGGGAATTTTTTTTGAATGTCCTCCATTAAATGTTGAACATCCCATTGACTCATCGTTGTTTGATTCGTTACTAAAATTTTATCTGTTGGAATTTCTAATGTTTTTAAATCATCGGCTCTTTCGATAAGGTGAACGATGTCAGGTGCAATACCAACTGCGCCTTCTGGCTCTGGATGATTTTTTTTACCGATATAAATGACATGATACCCTTCCGCTTTCTTAGCTTCGATAAGGTCATGCGTCTTGGTAACATCTGGGCAAGTGGCATCGATTGTTGTTAAACCTTTTTCTTTTGCGCGTTGTTTAACTTCTGGAGAAACACCGTGTGCTGTGAAAATAACAGTACCAGAATCAATTTTATCTAAAATTTCTAAGCGACTTGGACCGTCTAATGTGATGATTCCATCTTCTTCAAAAGCGTCTGTAACATGTTTATTGTGAACAATCATACCTAAAATATAAATGGGTCTCGGCAATGATTTATCTAATGCAGCATTACGTGCAATTACCATTGCATCGACAACACCGTAGCAATAACCACGAGGGGAAATTTTAACAATTTTCATATGAGTAATCCTCTCCTTCTAAACAAGGGATACTTTTGTGCATAGTCTTTTACATTATAAAGGAGGAGTGGATAGAAAACAAAGGATTGTTACACATATAGTTTTGGTTTTGTTGCTGTTTGTTGAACTGGTTCTTTCGGTAACTCTTTTTCTATTACAGGTTCAATCACTATTTTCTTTCGTTTTCGTTTCTTTTTTTGAGGTGCAGGAGGCGGACTTTCTACCTCAACTGGCTCTGTTACATTTTCCGTTTGATTTTCTTCCGTACTTTTTCCAGAGGTGAGGATTTTAACAATGCTTGGTAGACTACGCATAATAGGACCATACTGTTCGACGACAGGACCTACAGATTGAACGACTTGAGATACTTTTTCGATGTTGTTTATCATATTAGTGGGATTCGAAATTAAGTTCGAAAAGAAACTGCCGATGCCACTGCTTGCTGTTGCCGCAGCTGTAGTTGCGCCGCCGCGCGTTTCATTTGATTCATACATTTGAGGCGGTATCATTTGCTCAGGGTGTTGCTGCATGTATGGTTGATATTGTGGATGTTGCTGCTGATATTGTTGGTGGTATTGCTGCTGATATTGCTGTTGATATTGTGGCGGTGGTGGTTGCTGATGCATCATCGGTTGCCCTTCCATTTGTCGGTAAGGTGGAACCATTTGCATAAAAGGCTCGGTTGGATCGTGTTTTTTAAAAAGCTTAGCAAGAAAACCTTTCTTTTTTTGTGCCATTGGTGGTAGTTGTGGAATTGGATATGGTGTATAAGGTTGTTGCCCTGGATTCGGATACATTTGCCTTGTAGGGGATTTCGGAAACATGTGAGAAATCCTCCTTTCTTCAGTTAGGTATATACACATACAATATGCAATAAAAGGGAAGAAGGTTAGTTTTTGAAGTGAAAACCTAAACTAAAGATGGATTTTACTTGTAGATTTCGATATAATGTAGACTTGACTGATTTGTGCGCGCAGTAGAAATTTTAGAAAGAAGGTGTAACTTATGACACAACAAACTTTTACACAGTATGATTTTAAACCATTTTTAATAGATGCAGTTCGTGAACTACGCTTTACAGAGCCGACAGGAATTCAGCAGAAAATTTTCCCGGTCGTGAAAAAAGGTGTAAGTGTAATTGGACAATCCCAAACAGGTTCTGGGAAAACACATGCATACTTACTTCCTACATTAAACAGAATTAATGCAAGTCGTGAAGAAGTACAACTTGTTATTACAGCGCCTACTCGTGAGTTAGCACAACAAATTTACGAAGAAATCGTGAAATTAACAAAGTTTTGTGCGGAAGACCAAATGATTACAGCACGTTGTTTAATTGGTGGAACTGATAAACAACGCTCAATTGAAAAGTTGAAAAAACAACCTCATATCGTAGTTGGAACACCAGGACGTATTAAAGATTTAGTAGAAGAGCAAGCATTATTTGTTCATAAAGCAAATACGATTATTGTCGATGAAGCAGACTTAATGCTTGATATGGGATTCATTCATGATGTAGATAAAATTGCAGCACGCATGCCTAAAAACTTGCAAATGTTAGTTTTCTCTGCAACAATTCCTCAAAAACTAAAACCGTTTCTGAAGAAGTATATGGAGAATCCAGAGCATATTCATATCAATCCAAAACAAGTTGCAGCTGGAAACATTGAACACTATTTAGTGCCTTCTAAACATCGTAATAAAATTGATTTAGTGCATAAAATGCTACTTCAATTTAAACCGTATTTAGCAGTTGTTTTCACGAATACGAAAAAGATGGCAGACCAAGTTGCTGATGGATTAATGGAACGTGGCTTAAAAGTTGGACGAATTCACGGGGATTTATCACCACGTGATCGTAAAAAAATGATGAAACAAATTCGTGACCTTGAATTCCAATATATTGTTGCGACTGATTTAGCAGCACGTGGTATTGATATTGAAGGGATTAGCCATGTTATTAACTATGAGCTACCATCAGATTTAGATTTCTTCGTTCACCGCGTTGGAAGAACAGCACGTGCGGGGCATTCTGGTATTGCAGTGACGATATATGATCCAGCAAACGAAGAAGCGTTAGATAGTTTAGAAAAACAACGTCATATTGAGTTCAAGCATGTAGATTTACGCGGAGATGAGTGGGCCGATTTAGGTGAGCGTCGTCGTCGTAAGAGCCGTAAAAAACCAAATGACGAACTTGATGTTATGGCAACGAAAGTTATTAAAAAACCGAAAAAAGTAAAACCAAACTATAAACGTAAACTTGCAACAGAACGTGACAAAGTGAAGAAAAAATATGGCAATAAAAAAAGATAAGGGGTTTCCCTTATCTTTTTTTTATCCCGCTATTTGTGGGAGGTGTAATCAATATGGATAGAAAAGTATTGATTAAAGTTTCACTTAATCCAGCTAATTTAAATGAAAAGTATAGTCTGTATAAATAGTCATATAAATTTGTGTAGTGCATCTTTTGTGAACAAACAATTCACTACATATTTCTACAAATTATGCTATCATTATATCTATTGTATATTGAAGAGGTGATTGTATGTTAAAGATTGGATCTCATGTTTCCATGAGTGGTAAGAAAATGTTATTAGCAGCAAGTGAAGAGGCTGTTTCATACGGTGCAACAACGTTTATGATTTATACAGGTGCACCGCAAAATACACGAAGAAAACCAATTGAAGAATTGAACATAGAAGCAGGAAGAAAACATATGGAGCTGAACGGAATTGAGGAAATTATCGTCCATGCGCCGTATATTATTAATGTTGGGAATACGACGAAGCCAGAAACATTCCAATTAGGCGTAGACTTTCTTCGCATGGAAATTGAAAGAACATCGGCATTAGGTGTAGCGAAACAAATTGTTCTTCACCCAGGAGCGCACGTTGGTGCTGGAGCAGATGCTGGTATTCAACAAATTATTAAAGGGCTTAATGAAGTATTAACGCCAGAACAGACGGTTAACATTGCGTTAGAGACGATGGCAGGAAAAGGAACAGAATGCGGTCGTAGCTTTGAAGAAATTGCAAAAATTATTGATGGTGTAAAATATAATGAAAAGCTATCTGTATGCTTTGATACATGTCATACGCACGATGCAGGATATGATATTGTAAATGACTTTGACGGCGTATTAAACGAATTTGATAAGATCGTTGGTATAGATCGTTTACAAGTACTTCATATTAATGATAGTAAAAATGTACGCGGAGCAGGAAAAGACCGTCATGAAAACATTGGATTTGGTCACATTGGGTATAAAGCATTGCATCACATTGTACATCATCCACAGTTAATGCATGTACCAAAAATTCTTGAAACACCGTATGTAGGGGAAGATAAAAAAGATAAGAAGCCACCATACAAATTGGAAATCGAAATGCTGAAAAACGGCACTTTTGATGAAGGGCTTCTTGAAAAAATTAAAGCGCAATAAGGAGGGGGAAATCCCCTCCTTATTTTAGTAGTTGCTGAAATAATGTATTTACTTGTTGGGCAGTGGCAGGGGAAGTTACTTTTGCGATTTGTTTTAAGAGCTCTAGTCGCTCGTTGTTATCGTAAATATTAATATTTTTACCCTTCATAAGTAAAACGATTTGATCAGCTTGTGCGGCTGTAATGGGAACTTCATATTCTTTGCTATATTTTAATAACTCTTTTGTAGAAATATGATTTAATTTTTTATTAACAATTTGTTTAATGAGGTTCATCTTATTATCCTCCTTCACGCGTTCTTCTATCGAAATATATGAGCATATAGCTTGTACATATTCGTATGGAGTTTCTTTTTTCATGAGGAAAAGAAGCGTATGTTATAATATAAGGACAAAACTACAGAAAAAGAGTAAAGGGAGGACTTATGGAGCAAAAGCAACATCGAAAAGAAAGTGTTATTCATCTCATTTATCGTTTAGTTATGATTATTTTTGGAGCAGCATGCGCGGCGGTAGCAATTGAACTATTTTTAATGCCAAATAAAATTATTGATGGTGGAATTATTGGTATTTCTCTTATATTAGATTATCTTACTCCTAACATTTGGTGGTTAAGTTTTTCTACTTTAGTCGTTGTTCTCAATATCCCATTTATGTATTCCGGTTATAAGCAAATTGGAAAAACATTTATGTTATCTTCGACATTTGGTATTGTAGCATTAGCTTTCATTGAGTCAACGTTACATGCGGTACCCCCATTTACAACAGAACCTATTTTAGCGACAGTGTTTGGTGGTCTTATTTTAGGTCTTGGTGTAGGACTTGTAATTCGTCATGGTGGATCGCTAGATGGAACTGAAATTATGGGGATTTTATTAACGAAGAAATTACCGTTCTCTGTTGGTGAATTCGTAATGTTTGTGAACTTATTTATTTTTGCATGGGCAGCATTTGTGTTTGGTGTGGAACAAGCGATGTATTCTGTTATGACGTACTATATCGCATTTAAAACGATCGATACAGTAATTCAAGGGCTAGATGAAACGAAGGCGGTTTTAATTGTATCTGATCAATATGAGGAAGTATCAAACGCGATTTTGCATCGTCTTGGCCGTGGAACTACAAAGCTTGTAGCGAAAGGTGGTTACACGGATAAAGAAAAAGAAGTTATTTATGCAGTTGTAACGCGTCTAGAAGTGACGAAGTTAAAATCAATTGTGCATGAAATTGATGAAAATGCGTTTGTTACGATTATGAGCACGCAAGAGACAAATGGTGGTAAGTTTAAATCGGCTATTCACTAAAAAGTTTATAGGAATATTTTTCGAAAGCAGAGAATTTTTCTCTGCTTTTTGTTATAATAGTAAGGTTTCTTGAAAAAATAGATATATTTTAGGCAGATTGGTTTACAACTATAATAAGCTGTACTATAATTCAAATAGATATAAATCGGAATCATTCTGAATTAAAATAGGTGAGATGCTATGAATAATATATTAGAAATTGAAGGTTTAACATTCCGATACGAAGATCGGAATGTGTTAGAAAATATTAATTTGCAAGTTCCGAAGGGAGCTTTTTTAGGTTTAGTGGGACCGAATGGTTCAGGTAAATCAACTTTACTTAAGTGTTTATTAGGTGTTTTAAAGCCAAAAGAAGGAAGCATTCGCGTGTTTGGCGTTGATAGTAAGAAGTTTAAGGAATGGAACAAAGTTGGTTATGTATCCCAAAAGGCAAATAGTTTCAATTCTGGTTTTCCAGCAACTGTTTCTGAAGTTGTGTCAATGGGACTTGTTTCGAAAAAAGGGCTTTTTCGCTTTTTCACAAAAGAGGATAAGAAAAAGGTAGAAAAAGCAATTGCTGATGTAGGGATGAGTGAGTTTCAAGGTCGTAACATTGGAGAGCTTTCTGGTGGACAGCAACAGCGTGTATTTATTGCTCGTGCGCTCGTTAGTGATCCTGAATTGCTTATTTTGGACGAGCCTACTGTTGGAATCGATGTGAAAAATGTGGAAAGTTTTTACGAAATATTAGAGGATTTAAACAAAAGGCTCGGGATCACATTAATTCTTGTTACTCATGATATGGGAGCTGTTACTGAAAAAGTAACACATGTTGCATGCCTAAACCAACATCTACATTTCCATGGGAATGTAGAGAAGTTCCGAGAGTTAGAAGATGCAGAAATGTCCGTCTTATATGGACATCATGTTCATCGTTTAGAACACGAACATGAGCATCACGGGAGGATATAATGATACAAGATTTTTTACAATATGACTTTTTACGTAATTCTTTATACGCAGGTATTTTAATTGGACTTGTTGCACCGTTAATTGGTGTGTTTGTTGTTATTCGTCGTTTATCTCTTATTGCGGATGCATTAAGTCACGTGACGTTATCGGGTATTGCAGCAAGTTTATTACTTGAAAAAACCATTTTTACAGGTGGGTTTTTAAACCCCTTATATATGGGGATGATTTTCTCGATTGGTGGAGCGCTACTAATCGAAAAGTTACGAACTGTATATAAGCACTATCAAGAATTAGCAATTCCAATTATCCTTTCGGCAGGGATGGGGGTTGGAGTTATTTTCATTTCACTTGCAAATGGATTTAACACAGACTTATTTAGTTATTTATTTGGTAGTGTCAGTGCTGTAACAAGTACAGATTTAATTATTATTGGGATTGTAGCAATTGTTGTTGTTGCGACAATTATTTTATTATATAAAGAGCTGTTTCTATTATCATTTGATGAGGAATACGCAGTATCAACTGGTTTAAGAGCGAAATGGATTCACTTTATTTTCATTATATTAGTTGCTCTTGTCATTGCAGTATCAATGCGTGTAGTGGGGGTTCTTCTTGTATCATCATTAATGACGTTACCAGTTGCAGCAAGTATTCGTATTGCTAAAGGATTTAAACAAACAATTTTCTTTTCCATTTTATTTGGTGAAATTGCAGTAATTGGTGGAATGTTTGCTTCGTATCAACTTGATCTAGCGCCAGGTGGTACAATTGTTATGATAGCAGTTCTTATTTTAATCGGTGCGATTTTATGGAAGAAGAAAAAAACTGCATAAAGTAGGGATAGGTATGAATCTAACAGAAGCTTTACGCCTAATGAAAGAAAAAGGATACAAACATACTGGAAAAAGAGAAGAGATGCTCAGATTATTTGCAGCACATAATCGTTATTTAACTGCGAAAGACGTTTTAGAGCATATGAAGGACGATTATCCAGGGCTTAGTTTTGATACGATTTATCGTAACTTAACAGTTTTTGCTGAGATTGGTGTTTTAGAACAAACGGAATTAAATGGTGAAAAACATTTTCGTTTTACTTGTTCTATTATGGAACATCATCATCATTTTATTTGTTTGGATTGTGGGGGAACGAAAGAGATTACTTCCTGTCCAATGGATTTTATGAATAAAGATTTTACCGGTTATGAAGTAACGGGGCATAAGTTTGAAATATATGGTCGTTGTCCAAAATGTGCAAAGTAAAAGCTCGTCGGTTATATAACTGACGAGCTTTTTTACGTAGAAAAGAAGGTTGCTCACAAATGTTGTGGCAACCTTCTTTTTATTGTTCTTGTGTCTCTTTTTCTTTTTCTCGTTCAGCAGCCATTTCAGCAGCAATTACGTCGATTTCTTTTTTCAGTTCTTCTACCATTGTTTCTTCTGGTACTTTACGAACGACTTGCCCTTTACGGAATAATAATCCCTCTCCACGTGCACCGGCAATACCGATATCAGCTTCACGAGCTTCACCAGGGCCATTTACAGCGCAACCAAGTACTGCAACTTTAATTGGTACTTGAAGTGTAGAGATGTATTCTTCCACTTCGTTAGCGATGCTAATTAAATCAATTTCAATACGACCACAAGTTGGACAAGAGATAAGTGTTGCTGCGTTAGACGCAAGACCGAATGATTTTAATAGTTCACGAGCAACTTTTACTTCTTCAACTGGATCAGCACTTAATGAAATACGTAGTGTATTTCCGATGCCTTTATTTAAGATTGCTCCAAGACCAGCAGCACTTTTTACAGTTCCGGCAAACAATGTTCCAGATTCTGTAATACCTAAATGTAATGGATAATCAAAAGCACGAGCAGCTTTCTCGTATGCTTCAATTGCTAAGTTAACATCAGAGGCTTTCATAGATACGATAATATCGTGGAAATCTAGGTCCTCTAAAATTTTAATATGATGTAGCGCGCTCTCAACCATACCATCTGCAGTTGGGTACCCGTACTTTTCTAAAATATGACGCTCTAATGAACCAGCGTTTACACCAATACGGATTGGAATACCGCGCTCTTTTGCTGCATTTACAACAGCTTCTACTTTATGGCGACGACCAATGTTACCTGGATTGATACGTACTTTATCAATGCCGCCTTCAATTGCTTTTAAAGCAAGGCGATAATCAAAATGAATATCAGCAACAAGTGGAATGTTGATTTGTTTTTTTATATCAGCAATAGCATCTGCTGCGCGTTCATCTGGAACGGCAACGCGGACGACTTGACAGCCGGCTTCTTCTAAACGCTTAATTTCAGCAACTGTTGCTTCAACATCATGTGTTTTTGTTGTTGTCATACTTTGTATAATTAATTCATTATTACCGCCGATTGTTAAATTACCGACTTTAACTGGACGTGTTTTTGTACGATGAGTCATTTCATTCACGAATAGATCGCTCTCCTTATAAAAGAAGTTTCTTATTTAGTCCCTCATATCAATGATAGTATACGTGATATAGGGCTATAGAAACCGAAGTACTCGGTTTCACTTTTACTATTGTATCAGCGCCTTTATGTAATTGACAAGGATTAAGTGATAGCTTATTGATATAAGGGGAATTTATAAGACTTTCCAATTTGTATTTTTGTAGCAGATGTACTTTTGTTTAATTGTTTAAAGTCGTCAATGACTTTTTCTATGGAAGGAATTTTTTTCTTGTTAATTTGTTCTGTAATAGAAAGAACTGTCTCACCAGTTTTTACTTCAATTGTTTTATAAGATACATCCGTTTCTTTTTCTGTTTTGTTCTCTTTATTCTGCTGACTGTCTGTGTTTTCTTTTTTAATCGTTTGAGCAGCAGTTGTTTTTTTATATGAACTTAACATCGGTAAAGTACCGATTTTTATATCGTAATAAAATATATAACCGAGAACAAGCACGAATAGGAATATACCTAATCTCTTCATATTCTTCACTCCTTTGCTAGGAATATATGCTTGTCCAAAAAAAAAATGCCTATTTAGGCATTTTTTTTCGTTCTTATTTTTCTTTCGGTTTTGGAACTTCTTTAATCGTTAAGTACAGAACAATTAAAACAACTGCGATATAGATGAATGTTGATCCAGGTACGACAATCTTACATGCATCCATAATCATAAAGAAGATTGTTGGGATTGTGTAGCTGTATGCAGTTAGTGTCCAAACTTGTTTATAGGATAGTTTACGTTGACCGCTCATAGCAGAACCGATGAACGCAAGTAAAGTCACACCTACAAAAGTGATGAATAATTGGAATAGGTACACTAAGAATCCAATAACAAATAATAAAATTGGATAAATATTATCGAATAAAGAAATAAATTCTTGTAGATCTTTTTTCTCAAGAGATGCACCTAACAAATCGTTATAAGAATACGTTTGTATTTGACCATTTCCCATAGAGACTACTTTATCTTTTAAAACAAATAAACCTGTTTTATTTTGATATTTTTCTAGGTCTGTTGAATTTGGATCAAATACGAAAAGTGCATTTCCTTCTTCTTTTTCAATAGGTTGATCAATATCGGCTTTTAGTTCGCCATTTTCAATTTTAAAATCAGGTAAATCTTTATCGATGACTTGATTTACCATGCTTACACCATCTTGGATAAAACTACCGTACAAAAAAGTTCTTGGAATAGTAGTAATTAAGCAAAGTAGCATAATATACAAAATGGTTTTACCGATTTTTTGAAAACGGAATAGCGCCATATCTTTAGGCGAGTATATGCTTTTTACGAATTGGGTAAATATGGACATAGATTCACTTCCTTTATGTATGTATAAAATCATTGTAACGTAGTAATCTAGAGAATCTCAAGATATATTATATTTACATATAGTGGAGATAACTAAATTTCTTTTATTAACTTTCTTCTTTTAAATAAGAAAAATACAATTGACACTTTTCTTTTCTATATGGTAAATTTATCTTACATTTCTTAAAGAGCATATCCGATAGGAATTCCTTTATTTGATATGTTGTTACATACATAATTGTGGACCCTTAGCTCAGCTGGTTAGAGCAGACGGCTCATAACCGTCCGGTCGTAGGTTCGAGTCCTACAGGGTCCATATCCATTTCACATGTTTATTATGTTAGCAGGAAGCTTCCTTGTAGAAGGAAGCTTTTTTTACGGAATATATGAGCATTTTAATTGAAAAGAAGTGGGAATTTTGCTACTTTAATGATAGCAAGACAATGTGATTTATTTGTTTGCACCCTATGGCAATTAGGGTAGAATGAAGTTGTATGTCACTTAAGTGGCAATACATAAACTGGGAGGAATATAACAATGGCAAAACACGAATTACCAAATTTACCTTATGCGTATGATGCTTTAGAGCCTCACTTTGACAAAGAAACAATGAACATCCATCATACAAAACATCACAACACGTACATTACAAACTTAAACGCTGCTTTAGAAGGTCATGCAGAATTAGCTGACAAAAGCGTAGAAGAATTAGTTGCAAACTTAAACGAAGTACCAGAAGCAATCCGTACAGCAGTACGTAACAATGGTGGCGGACATGCTAACCATACATTCTTCTGGACAATCCTATCTCCAAACGGCGGAGGACAACCTGTAGGTGAACTTGCAACTGCAATTGAAGCAAAATTCGGTAGCTTCGATGCATTCAAAGAAGAATTCGCAAAAGCTGGCGCAACTCGCTTCGGTTCTGGTTGGGCTTGGTTAGTAGTAAACAATGGTGAGTTAGAAGTAACAAGCACTCCAAACCAAGATTCTCCTTTAACTGAAGGTAAAACGCCAGTTATCGGTTTAGATGTTTGGGAGCATGCTTACTACTTAAACTACCAAAACCGTCGTCCAGACTACATCGGTGCATTCTGGAACGTTGTAGATTGGAACGCTGCTGAAAAACGTTACCAAGAAGCAAAATAATTGTAACAAATATAGAAAAAGCTAGGGGAGAGCCCCTAGCTTTTTTCTATGCTTTCCTTTTACATAATTGGGCTTGTCTTTGGAAGACTAGAACATGAAGTAAAGGAGAGTTGTGTATGAAATGGAAACATATAATTGGTGACGTTGAAGTGAATCGGGATTTAGTGTTATTGCTCCTTATAGGAGGTTTATACACGCTCGCAATTTCTTTATCGAATACGTTTGTAAATATTTATTTATGGAAACAAACACAAAATTATGTGAATCTTGGCTTGTATAATTTAGCCAGCGTGGTATTACAGCCTCTCACATTTCTTGTAGGGGGGAAATTAGCGAAACGTATCGATCGCTCGATTTTATTACGAATAGGGGTAGGAACGCTCGCAATTTTTTTTATCGTTGTCTTAGTAGCAGGGAAAAGTGCTTCTCAGTATATTCTATTAATGGGGGCTCTTTTAGGAGTAGGATACGGTTTTTACTGGTTGGCTTTTAACTTATTGACATTTGAAATTACAGAACCAGAAACAAGAGATTTCTTTAATGGGTTTCTTGGACTTCTTACATCCTTCTCTGGGATGATTGGACCAATAGCAGCAGGATACACAATTTCACGTATGGAGAAATGGAGTGGCTATACTGTTATATTCTTTCTTTCATTAGTTCTATTTGCAATTGCTGTCGTCTTAAGCTTCTTTTTATCTAAAAGAGAATGTGAAGGGCGTTATGAAATCGTGCAAGTATTGAAAGAACGACGGATTGATAAAAATTGGGGAAAGATTACACGAGCTCATTTTTTCCAAGGATTGAGAGAAGGGACGTTTATTTTTGTCATTTCAGTATATGTTTATTTAGCAACTAATAGTGAGTTCGCATTAGGGAAATACAGTTTAGTGAACTCTGCTGTATCCTTTGTATGTTATTACTTAGTTGCTCGTATGTTAAAGAAGGAGTGGCGAAAAAAAGCAATTTTACTTGGGGGCATTATTTTATATGCTGTCGTCTTTTTAGTTATTTTCAATGTTACATACACGAAATTACTTATTTATGCGGCATGTATTGCGATTGCATATCCTATTTTACTTGTTCCGTACGGATCAATGACATATGATGTAATTGGTAGAGCGAAAAATGCGAGAGAATGGCGTGTGGAATATGTCGTTGTTCGGGAGTTATGGTTAAACGCCGGAAGAATCTGTTCCATTTTAAGTTTTTTATGTGCTGTACTATTCTTTCCACCTGAAAAAAGTTTACCTTACTTATTATGTATTTTAGGTGCTGGACATTTTCTTATTTATTTTGCAGTTAAAAATGTCAAATATGATGAGGGAAATGCGAGTAAAACAAGTGTTGTAACGCAAGAGAACGCGCAAAAACAAACTGAACCAGAAGGTTAACTTCTCGTTTGTTTTATGCTAGAATAGAAAAAGATGTAAGACAGCAGTGAGGACACCTGTATGAGGGTGTCCCTTTCACATTACATAGCTGTTGGTAGAGGGGGTTTGTATGAGCAAGAAGCAGAAGCAAAATAAGAAAAAGACCCACGTTCCTTTTCGATTAAACGTGTTGTTTTTCTGCGTGTTTTTAATGTTCTCCGCGGTTATTGTAAGGCTCGGATATGTACAAATTGTTCGCGGTGAAGAATATAAGAATGAAGTGGAGAAGAAAGAAAACTCAACGATAAGTAATCCTGTACCGCGTGGGAAAATATTTGACCGTTATGGGCGACCTGTAGTAGATAATGCAGCCATTCGTACTATTACATTTACAAAAATGAAGGGATCAACTGCAGAGGATCGCTTAGAAACAGCGAAAAAGCTAGCAGATTTGATTGAAGTACCGACAGATAAATTAACAGATCGCGATAAAAAAGATTATTGGCTTGCTATGCATAAAGAGGAAGCTAAAGAAAAAATTACGAATAAAGATCGTCAAGAGTTTAAAGATAAAAAAATTGATGATAAAGAATTAGACGAGCGTCAGCGAAGTCGTGTAACAGAAGAAGAGATTAATCAATTATCCGCCAAAGATCTAGAAATACTAGCGATTAAGAGTAAGATGGACGGCGGATATGCAATGACACCTCAAGTTATTAAAAAGGATGCTACAGAAAAGGAATATTCGATTATTAGTGAAAACCTAGCAGCATTACCAGGTGTAGATACGAATGTTGATTGGGAGCGAAAATATACGTACGATGATTTATTCCGAAGTGTACTTGGTGGGGTGTCGACATCTGATGAAGGCTTACCGAGAGAAAGACTAGATTACTATCTTGTTCGTGATTACAATCGAAATGACCGAGTAGGAAAAAGTTATCTTGAACAACAGTATGAAGATAGCCTGCATGGTACGAAAGCAGAAGTTAGAAATGTTACAGATAAAAACGGTAATATTTTAGAAACGATTAATGTATCAAAAGGACAAAGTGGTAATGACCTGAACTTAACAATTGATATGGAATTACAAAAGCGCGTGGAAGATATTCTTGCGAAGAATTTAATGAGGTTTAAAGGAAGTGAACCTCTTTTAGATCGCGCATTTGTTGTAATGATGAACCCAAAAAATGGTGAAGTTTTATCTATGGCGGGGAAACAATTAGTTAACGAAGATGGTCAAACGAAAGTAAATGACTTTGCATTAGGTACCATGACAAGTTCTTATCCGATGGGGTCAACTGTAAAAGGTGCAACAGTACTTACTGGATATCAAACTGGTGCGATTCAACCAGGGGCAGTACAATTGGATGAACCAATTAAATTAAAAGGTACACCTACGAAGTCGTCTTGGAAAACGATGGGATACATTAATGACCTTACAGCTTTAAAAATGTCTTCTAACGTTTATATGTTTAAAACAGCGATGAATATCGCCGGTGTTCCATATGTGAGAGGTGGTACGTTAGATATACCTCAAAAAGCATTTGATACGATGCGTTATTATTTCGGACAGTTTGGACTTGGTGTAAAAACAGGAATTGATTTACCGAATGAATCTGCTGGTCAGATGGGTAAGAGTAGTCAACCAGGTTTCTTACTAGATTTATCAATTGGACAGTATGATACGTATACACCGCTTCAATTAGCGCAATATATTTCGACGATTGCCAATGGCGGATATCGTATGCAACCACAAGTTGTAAAAGAAATTCGTCAACCGGCAGTGAAACCAGATGAAGTTGGGAAAGTTGTTCAATCTATGGAACCGAAAGTATTAAATCGTATTGATATGCCGGAATCGCAAATTAAACGCGTTCAAGAAGGATTTAGACAAGTGTATAATGATTCAGGTGGTACAGCTACAAAGTACTTTACAGGTGCAAAATATAAAGCTGCTGGGAAAACTGGTACAGCTCAAACTGTGTATGGTGGAGATAAAGAGATTGGTAGAAATGCAAAAGGTGAACGTGTGGAAACATATAACTTAACATTAGTAGGTTATGCGCCACTTGAAGATCCAGAAGTAGCATTCTCTGTTGTCGTTCCATGGGTACATGATGATAAGACTGGTATTAATGGATATATTGGTCGTGAAATTATGGACGCTTACTTTGATTTGAAAAACAAAGAAGTAAATGGTGAAGCTCCAAAAGATGATAAAGACAATAAAAACAAAGATCAAGATGATGAATAAAAAAGTTGTAAAAAAGCACACTATATGAAAAGATAGTGTGCTTTTTTTTATGGTTTATGCATATCGTGTAATAAATGTGGACAAGTATACAACATTTAAAAAACGCGGCCCTATAAATGATACTTGTATATGGTGGGATAGGGGATAAATATTTTATAGGGAAATCATCAGAGGAAATGAATAGCTACTACTGAATTAAAATTGTATCGTATGTTGATTTTTGTGGAACTTTACAAAACTTTTACAAACAATTAAAACCGAATTAATAGTTTAGCAGTATTCTTATATCTGTAATCCTGTTATTTCCGGTTACTTCTAGGAGGAAGAACACGTGAAATGGATGCATACACCGATTAAGATTTTCGTATTATCAATATGGTTCCTCTGTTTTGAAATGTCTACTGCATTTGCTTTAAATGATACGGGAGAAGTGAGAGTTGATGGATCCTCAACGGTTTTTCCTATTATAGAAGCAGTAGCGGAGGAATATACAAAGGTGCATCCAGACGTGAAAATTTCCATCAGTATTTCTGGAACTGGGGGAGGATTTAATCGTTTCAGTAAAGGAGAAGTAGATATAAATAATGCTTCGAGAGTAATGAAACAAGTCGAGAAAAATGAAATGAAGAAAAACTCTATTCAGTTCACACCTTTTGAGGTTGCTAACGACGGTCTTACGATTGTTGTGAATCGCCATAATACATGGGTAGACGATATGTCAGTAGACGAGTTACGACTACTTTGGAGTGAAGATGGAAGAGAGAAGCGATGGTCACAAATTCATTCAACATGGCCACGTGAACAAGTGAAGTTTTATGCACCAGGCGTAGACTCTGGTACGTATGATTATTTTCAAAATGTCATCTTACAAAATCATCGCATTGTAAAAAAAGTCTCTTTGTCTGAAGATGATCAAGTTATTATGCAAGGGGTAATGAATGATAAACATGCCATTGCTTTTGTAGGATATGCTTATTATATGGCTAATCGAGATAAGGTGAAAGCAATAAAAGTAAATGGTGTATTTCCGACGAAAGAGACCATTCAATCAGGTAAGTATAAGCCGTTATCTAGGCCGCTACTTGCTTATGTGAATAATGCATCTATCCGAAATAAAATGAATGTAGCAAACTATGTTGAGTTTATGATTCAGCATGTCGGTAACCTCGCTGAAGAGGTCGGGTATGTAAAATTACGAAAAGAAAAATACAATGAACAGCTGCGTATGTTAACAGAAATAAAAAGGTAATGTCAGGGTGGAAAGGGGTTTTCATCTTTGGCTCATAATGACAAAAGTCAAATTACATTTTCTGTACAACATTTGATTGAAAGAAATACAAAACAAAGAAAAAAAACGCAGCGAATCAATCGAATAGTGCCTTTATTACTAAAAATAATTGCTAGCGTTTCTATTGTGACGACACTTGGAATTGTTTTTACGCTCTCTAATGAAACAATCATGTTTTTTCAAAAAATATCATTATACTCCTTTTTGACGGAGAAAGAATGGTTACCATTTTTTGAAGACCCTAAATTCGGTATATTACCACTCATATGTGGAACGTTCCTTGTAACAGCAATCGCTATGTTTGTAGCAATTCCTATCGGTTTAGCGTGTGCCGTATTTTTAAGCGAATATGCTTCAAATAGTGCACGGAAAATATTAAAGCCGATGTTAGAGCTATTAGCAGGTATCCCGACAATTGTATATGGTTTTTTTGCATTAACAATTGTTACGCCGCTTTTACAAAGGATTATACCAGATTTGCAGTTTTTTAATGCGATTAGTCCAGGAATCGTTATCGGATTTATGATGATGCCTACAGTTGCATCTCTATCTGAAGACGCGATGAGAGCTGTGGCGAAAGGGACGAAAGAAGCTTCATTAGCACTCGGAGCGACGCGGTTTGAAATGGTAAAACAAGTGGTGTTTCCGTCCGCTTTTACAGGGATTATGGCAGCGATTATATTAGCGGCTTCTCGTGCAATTGGTGAAACGATGATTGTTGTAATTGCAGCAGGATCCACACCAAATGTATCGCTTGATCCGACACATTCAATTCAAACGTTAACAGCCTATATTGTGCAAGTAAGTTTAGGTGATGCTCCGCATGGAACGATTACGTATTACAGCATGTATGCTGTAGGTGCAACGTTATTTTTGTTTACCTTTATTATGAACATCATTTCGCAGTCTATTATGCGCCGTTTTAGGAGGATGACATAATATGCGAATGTTGAATCATAAAAAAATACAAAAAAACATGGCATCACGCTTTTTAAAAGATCGAATTTACAAATTGTTATTTTATATAGCAATTTTATTTTCAATCGTAATTTTGTTTTTGTTACTGTTTCAAATTGTTGAAAAAGGTATAAGTTATCTTTCAATAAATTTCTTTACAAATTTCGCTTCACGTAATCCGAAAGAAGCTGGTATTGCTGCAGCTTTGTCAGGGACAATATTATTTATGAGTATTGTTATACCTGTTTCTTTTATATTTGGAGTTGGAACAGCACTTTATTTAGAGCAATATGCGAAGGAATCTCTATTTAAAAAAATAATAGAGATTAATAATCAAACGTTAGCAGGAGTACCATCCGTTGTATTTGGATTGCTTGGTTTAACTATTTTTGTATATGCTCTTCATTTAGGAGAGAGTATAGTTGCAGCAGCACTGACGATGAGTCTACTCGTTTTACCAACAGTTGTTGTGGCGAGTCAAGAAGCAATTCGATCAGTACCAAGTGTATTATTAGAGGGTTCTTACGGATTAGGTGCTACGAAGTGGCAAACGATGTATCAAATTGTATTGCCATATGCTTTCCCAGGGATTATAACGGGCTGTACGTTAGCGATATCAAGAGCAATTGGAGAAGCTGCACCACTATTAGTTATTGGGGCACTTGCGTTTGCAAATTATGTTCCATTTAGTATGTTTGATAGATTTACAGTTCTACCAATTCAAATTTTTAATTGGATGAGTAGGCCACAAGAAGAATTTCAGTATGTAGCAGCAGCTGGGATGATTGTTTTGTTAGGTTTGTTGCTATTTATTAATATATTTGTTTTATGGTTACGAAATCGAAAATAAGTTGGAAGTGGATGAAAGGGGAATTCAAATGGTAGCAACAGTAGTAAATGTACAGGTGAAAAACGAAGAGAAAATCGAGACTGCGCCAAAGAAGGTAGTATTTGATACGAAAAACTTAAATTTATGGTATGGGGAAGACCATGCTTTAAAAGATATTAATTTAAGTATTCATGAGAATGAAGTTACAGCCATTATCGGTCCAAGTGGCTGTGGTAAATCAACTTACTTAAAAACATTAAATCGCATGGTAGAATTAGTACCGATTGTTCGAACTACAGGTGTAATTGAATATAGAGAACGCAATATATTTGATAAATCATATCCAGTTGAAGAATTAAGAACGCATGTAGGAATGGTGTTCCAAAAGCCAAATCCATTTCCAAAATCTATTTATGAGAATGTAGCATACGGTCCAAAAATCCATGGTATTCGTGACAAAAAGACATTAGATGAAATTGTTGAAAAAAGTTTACGTGGAGCAGCGATTTGGGATGAGTTAAAAGATCGTTTGCACGATAATGCATACGGTTTATCTGGTGGACAGCAACAGCGTCTATGCATCGCACGCTGCTTAGCTATTGAGCCAGACGTTATTTTAATGGATGAGCCAACATCGGCATTAGACCCAATTTCAACATTAAAAGTAGAAGAATTAATTCAAGAGCTAAAGAAAGATTTTAGTATTGTTATCGTAACGCATAATATGCAACAAGCAGCGCGTATTTCAGACAAAACAGCTTTCTTCTTAAGCGGGGAAGTTGTGGAGTATACAGATACAAACAAATTATTTACGACTCCTTCAGATAAGCGTACAGAAGATTATATTACAGGTCGCTTTGGTTGATATCGTTTCAAAGCTAAGAGCAAATGCCCTCTTAACAGAGGGCATTTCTTATTTTATCTTACTGTTAATAGAGAAGTAATACTTCTCCTTATCTTAAGGTTTATTACAAGCGCAAGAGGCTATGTAGGAGATTTACCCCGCTATTTGCGGGCAGTAAGACCCCCACCTTAAAATTTAGCGAAAGCAAAGAAGTTAGGGAGGGGATCTTGCTGCCTATCAAATCCCGATTGATGAGGGTTGATTAAAGTTTCACTTTTATATAATGGCACATAATATTGAGGGGGAAGAAAAATGGTAAGAGAACAGTTTCAAGGTGATTTAAAAGCGTTACAGCAAAAGGTGATCGAGCTTGGAGAATTAGCAAATGCGGCTTTATTGATGGCTATGGAAGGTCTGCATACAAGGGATGTAGAGAAAGCGTTAGAGGTCATTGATGGTGATTACCGCATGGATAATTTAGAAGAGGAAATAAACGATCTTGCGCTTATGCTCATTACGAAGCAGCAACCTGTAGCAAGTGACTTAAGAAGGATTTTTATTTCAATTAAAACAGCGACAGATTTAGAGCGTATTGCAGATCATGCTGTTAATATTGCAAAGGCTACAATTCGTCTTGGGGAAAAAGAAGTGGCTGTTAGTTTGCACAACCTGGATGAAATGTTTGCGGTTGCAAATGAGATGTTACATTTAGCGTTAGAAGCATATGAACAAGAAAATTTAACTTTTGCGAAACAAATTGCTGAAATGGATGATTCCGTTGATGAAATATATGGAAAAGCAATTCGTGAGTTTATATCGTCGGTTCCGGAACAACCAGAAGCAATTACGCAAATTACACAATTATCATTTGTCGCGAGATATATTGAGCGTGTAGCAGATCATATTACAAATATTGCTGAAAATGTCTTTTATTTAGTAAAAGGAAAGCATTATTTATTGAATGAGTAGGAATAAAAGCAGGTGATGAGAAATCACCTGCTTTTTTTAGTCAAAACATGACAAAAAAAGCTCGTTGTTTCCTTTAGTTTATGATGATAAGATGTATCATAATGTAATGGAAAAATTAGTATATATGTTTGTCGTTAATAAGTATTATTTACCAATTTACAGTAAGCGCTTTCTTGTTGTTTGAAACGTACGTTTTTATAGGTGAGAAATTTAATTATATGGTCTTCTAAATGAGGATTTGTTTAACTAATCAAGTTTATGCTGCTAGTTCATGTGGGATAGGGAATATACATATGGTATATGGAGTTACTGAACATTATATAAGTGGAGGCTGAAGTATATGAAGGGGGTTATTTTAGCTGGAGGAAAAGGAAGACGCCTTAGACCATTAACATGTAATACTCCAAAGCCGATGTTACCATTATTAGAAAAACCAGTTTTAGAATATAATATTGAGTTATTACGTCAGCATGGTATTCGTGAAATTGCAATTACTGTTCAATATATGAGTACGACCATTAAGCAATATTTTGGTGACGGTAGTAAATGGGGAGTTAACTTGTATTATTTTGAAGACTCTCCTCCGCTTGGCACAGCAGGGAGTATTAAACAAGCAGAACAATTTTTAGATGAAACATTTGTTGTGATAAGCGGGGATGCATTAACTGACTTTCAATTATCAGAAGGAATTAGGTTTCATGAACAAAAGAAAAGAATGGTAACAATGTTTGTGAAAGAAGTAGAAAATCCACTCTCATTTGGATTGGTTGTAATGAATAAAAACCAGGAGGTTACACGATATATAGAAAAGCCGGGCTGGAATGAGGTAGTATCTAATGTTGTGAATACAGGCATATATATTATGGAGCCAGAAATCTTTTCTTACATACCGCCTAGGCAATTTTTTGATTTCAGTCATGATGTGTTTCCATTATTGGCAAACAAAAATGTGTTATTCGCATATTTGTCAGAAGGTTATTGGTTAGATATCGGCACATTTAATCAATATCGACAAGCACAATTTGATTTGTTAACGAAAAAGTTACAAGTACCTATTCCTTATACAGAAGTATTACCTATGGTATGGATGGGGGAAGGGGTGACGATTGGTAAAGGGACGAAAATTCATGGCCCCTCTTTTATTGGAGAAGGAGCAAAGATTGGTACAGGAGCTGTAATTGAGCCATATTCTATTATTGGGAAAAATAGTATTGTTTCAAGTTATTCTCATCTTCAAAAAAGTATTGTTTTTGCGAATGCCCACATTGGGAAGTATTGTGAACTATTAGAAACGACAATAGGAGAGCGTACAATAGTTGAAGATGATGTTACACTGTTTCAAAAAAGTGTTGTAGCGGATCACTGTCATATCGGGAGAAGTACGGTAATTAAGCAAAAAGGAAAACTATGGCCTTATAAGGCGATTGATAGTCATTCGATAGTAGGAGCGGCTGGTATTCAAGAGAGTGAAATGAGTGCAGGGTGGTTACAAAAAAGCCGCATTGTAGGAAGAGGGAATGTTGAAATTACTCCCCAGTTTATCGTGAAGATTGCGATGGCGTATGGTTCTCTTTTTGAAAAAGGAGAAAGTATATTAATTGGAAGTCAAGAAAATATAGAAACAACCTCTTATAAAAATTTATTTTTACATGCTATTCATGGTATAGGGATTCATACGATGGAATGTAAAGAAATGAACGAGTCACTTTTTCAATATAGTGTTCATCATTTGCAATGTGCAGGTGGTGTTTTCATTCAAGTGGAGAATGAGAATGAGATTGTTATAAAGTTATACGGTCAAGCTGGCATGCCGTTAACGTATAAGCAGCAAAAAGAGATAGAACAAATATATATGTCCGAATTGTTTTATTACGTGCAGGAGAAAGAAATGGGGCGTAATAAGCTCGTTCATGTTTCTATGAATGAGTATATAGAAGTTATATTGGAGCATATTGATATCGAGAAAATACAGATGCAGAAGTTTCATCTTCTTATTAATAAGAGAAATGATACGTTGCAACATTTACTTATGCTCTTTCTGCAAAGACTTGGTTGTACAGTTACATGGATTTATGCAAGCGAACAAAAAGATCATGTGAAAGCTTTGATGAAATCAAGTAAAGCGAATATGGCTCTTATGTTTTCGGAGAAAGGAAATCATTTCGAGTTATACGATAAACATAGTAATATTTACCAAGGTACAGATTTGGAAGAGGTAGATATTCCAGATTTCTTGCTCGAATCGACAGGAAATATTTACCCAATGTCTTTGAAATTAGGAGAATGTTATCTTCTATTTTATACGCAGGATGAAAGAAAGTCGTTTCAAGTGAGGTGGAAGCGAGATATTTTATATCGGATTGGAAAATTATTCGAGCTAATAGCATTGCAAGGAAAAACGTTTCTCAGCATAGTAGAGCAATCACCTCCGCTCTATTTACTTTATGATGAAGTGGTATGTTCATGGAATGAAAAAGGGGAAATTATGAGGAAATTATTGGATGATATAGAAAGGAAGGGAGAAGGGATATTTGAAGGAGTGCAGTTCAAATATACTGAAAAAGAGTGGTCTTATATCGTTTCTGACATAAAACAACCAAAATTTTTGGTGTATTCACATGCTAGAAACCCAGTAATAGCAAGGGAAAATATGAAAAATCTTATAGAAAAAATTAGACAATATCAAAAGGTGTAGAATTTTTATTTTAAAAGTGGTATTATAGTATAGTCTGATTTAAGTTATTAGTACTGGAGGGAAATAAGAATGCGTGTGAATATTACTCTAGCATGTACAGAATGCGGAGATCGTAACTATATCTCAAAGAAAAATAAACGTAACAACGCTGAGCGTATCGAGCTTAAAAAGTATTGCAAGCGTGACAAGAAGTCTACGTTACACCGTGAAACAAAGTAAGCAGTAGGAATATTTTCCTACTGTTTCTTTTTTTATTCGATTCCTATGTTAAAAGTGATACACTATCAGCATAGAGTAAAGTGTCACTGTAAGGGGGAGAATGTGTGAAAGCAGAGAAAGTACGTTTGCGTAAACAAATAATAGAACACATGAATTCTTTATCAGAAGAACAGTATACAACTTTATCAGAACAGATTGCATTTTCGTTGTATGCGCAAAAAGAGTGGGTTGAAGCTAAAACAATTGGAATTACTCTTTCAATGGAAAATGAAGTGAATACATATCCTATTATCGAAAAAGCTTGGGAAGAAGGAAAGAAAGTTGTAGTTCCTAAGTGTAATAAAGGAACAAGAACGATGTCCTTCCGGCAAATTAATAATTTTGATCAATTAGAAACGGTGTATATGAATTTACGTGAACCGATTCCCGGGCTTACGGAAGAAGTGAATATGGATGAAATTGATCTTCAAATTGTCCCAGGCGTAGCTTATACAGAACGAGGAGAGCGAATTGGGTACGGCGGTGGCTATTATGATCGTTATCTCGTGCATTATAAAGGGAAAACGCTATCATTAGCGTATGATTTTCAAATGGTAAAACACATTCCGGTAGAGCCATTTGATAAAAACATAGAAAAAATTATTACAGAAAAAGGAATAATGCTTACAAATAAGCTTGTATAGACAAATAAAAATTGACGAGACTTTTTCTTCTTGATTATAATAAAATATGTGAACGTTTTCTTATTATAATTTTTTATAGTAAGTGAGCATAGAGGGTGATGAAATGGTATCTATTTATGATATTCAGCAATTGCTAAAGAAATTTGGTACGATTATTTATACGGGAGATCGAATTGCAGATTTACAATTAATGCAAGATGAATTGCGTGAATTAAATCAATCACAGCTAATCGATCCACAAGACTATCAAACAGCTTTATTTTTATTGAAGCAAGAAATTCAAAAAGAGCTAAATAAGAATTAGATAAAGGTAGGTAAGCAACATGGAAGAGAAATGGTTAGTTGGTGTTGACCTTGGTGGTACAACGATTAAATTAGCATTTATTAATGTATACGGTGAAATTTTACATAAGTGGGAAATCCCTACGAATACAGGTGAGCAAGGAAAACATATTACACTTGATGTTGCGAAAGCAATTGATAAAAAGCTAGAAGAATTAGGCGAATTGAAGAGCAAGTTAATTGGTATTGGTATGGGAGCTCCTGGTCCTGTACATGTGGCGTCTGGAATGATTTATGAAGCGGTTAATTTAGGATGGAAAAACTATCCGCTAAAAGACTTATTAGAAGTAGAAACAGGATTACCTGTTGTTATTGATAATGATGCAAACTTAGCAGCGCTTGGTGAAATGTGGAAAGGTGCTGGTGAAGGTGCAAAAGATTTAATCTGTATGACACTTGGTACGGGCGTTGGTGGTGGTGTAATCGCCAATGGTGAGATTGTACACGGCGTGAGTGGTGCTGCTGGTGAGATTGGACATATTACAGTCGTTACAGAAAATGCTTTCCCATGTAATTGCGGGAAGTCTGGTTGCTTAGAAACAGTAGCATCTGCGACAGGTATTGTACGTGTTGCTATGCAAAAAATACAAGAGACTAATAAAGAGAGCATGTTGCGTTCTATGTTAGCTGAAGAAGGACGTATTACATCAAAAGATGTCTTTGAAGCACTTGGACAAGGTGATGAATTAGCAGGTGAAGTAGTAGAAAAAGTAGCCTCTTATTTAGGATTAGCTGTAGCGAACCTTTCTAGTACATTGAACCCAGAGAAAATTGTTATTGGTGGAGGCGTGTCTAAAGCTGGAGATGCGCTATTAGAACCAATTCAACGCTATTTCGAGCAATATGCTTTCTCACGTGCTGTAAAGAGCACGAAGTTAGCTATTGCAACACTTGGTAATGATGCAGGTGTTATCGGAGGAGCTTGGCTTGTAAAAAAGCACAAATACGAAGCGAAGATGATATAAGTTGTGAAATATGAAAAGAGGAAGGGGGAACCCTTCCTCTTTTTGTGTGAAATCTCGATGAAGAATAAAGTGTAAACGAATTAAGCTGCTGGTGGATACCCGTTATATAGAACAGTCATGATCGTAAACCATCCGAAAACGAGTACAGTTGCAATTGCAAAGCCGCTCGCGAAAAAGTTTTTTTCACGAAGTGTTCTAAGCGTAGCAAATACAGCTAACAGAGTGACAAGTGTAAAAATAATAACAAGGCCCATACAATATCCTCCTCTGTCTACCCATTTCTTATTATGAGTTTTTGGAATATTTACTCTTTTATATTGTACATGTTTTAAAAATGATTGTCGAGATAGCATCCTTTCTTTTCCTCAGAGAAAGAAATGTTGTATCATTAAAAGTAAGTTTAATAACTGGAGGAGATTTTCATATGAAATGGATACAAATGCCGTTAGGCCCATTACAAACGAATGCTTATATTTTAATGAACGATCAAAAAGAGTGCATTATCTTTGACCCTGGTCATGAAGGTGAAAAGCTCGTTACATATTTACAAGAAGAACAATTAAAACCATTAGCTGTTTTATTAACACATGCTCACTTTGATCATATCGGTGCTGTTGATGCGGTAAGAGACACTTTTCATATTCCTGTGTATGTACATAAAGAAGAAGCAGATTGGTTAGGAGATGCAACTGTAAACGGCTCTCAAATTTTTATGATGAACCGCAGTATTACAGCAAAACCAGCGGATCATATTATTGATGCAGAAGGTACATTAACAATTGGATCATTTAATTTTGAAATTTTTGAGACACCAGGACATTCTCCAGGAAGTATTTCTTATTATAGTAAAGAGGCGAATGCTGTATTCTCAGGAGATGTATTGTTCCAAATGAGCATTGGAAGAACAGATTTACCTGGTGGAAGTTTCGCTGAATTAATTGGAAGTATTGAAGAGAAATTATTTGTATTACCAGATGAAACAGCGGTTTTATGTGGACATGGTCCAGAAACAAGCATTGGCTTTGAAAAAGAAAATAATCCGTTTTTACAATAAGGAGTCATTATGGGAATGGAGCTCATTTTAAGAGAATGGATGGGGAAAGAAAAGGATTATTCAATTTCATATAGTACGTATATGAACCTTGTATTGTATACAGAAGGTCATGGATATTATATGAAAGAACGTGAAAAGATTGGAAGACAAGGGGATTTTTTTACAAGTAGCAACGTATCCTCTGTGTTTGCAAAAACTTTTGCTAAACTTTTTATTCGTCTTGTTGAAAATGGTGAAGTTGCTCCGAATATTTGTGAAATTGGCGGAGGAACAGGGAAGTTTGCCTATGATGTTTTACAAGAATGGAAGCAATTATCTCCAAAAACCTTTATTGATTTAAACTATTCAATGATTGAAGTGAGCCCTTTTCATAGAAAATTACAGCAGGAGCACCTTGGCTCATTTTCTAATGTATCGTACTATACCTCCTATAGTGAAATGGGAGATTCTTTCGAGGGAATTCTTTTTTCTAATGAGTTGTTTGATGCATTTCCTGTTGAAATAATTGAGAAAAGAAATGGTATGTTGTATGAAGTACGTATTACATATACAGAGGAAGGAAACCTTTCAGAAGTATGTAGGCCGTTAGATAAAAGAATTGGTCGCTATTTATTGAAATATAATATTCATATTGCTGAAGGGCAACGTTTTGAAGTACCAATTGTGATGGAGGAGTATATAAAAGAAATTGCGAAATGGTTTCAAAAAGGTATATGTATTACAGTTGATTATGGATACACAAAAGAAGAATGGATGCATCCAGCACACCGTGAAGGAAGTTTGCGAGGGTATTATCAGCATAAGCTAATACGTAACCCACTAGCGCATCCAGGTGAAATGGATCTTACTACTCATATTCATTGGGACGAGCTAAAGGAGATGTTTAGTATGCAAGGAATGAGTGCAGTATGGCATAAGAAACAATCTGAGTTCTTGTTAGCTGCAGGGATATTAGAACAGCTTACGAGCCATCAAGATACGAATCCTTTTTCTGAAACGCAAAAACAAAATCGAGCAGTTCGTTCTATGATTTTGAATGGAGGAGTAGGGAGTGCATTTGATGTTGTTATACATACAAAAAATATGCAACATTTACATTTGGATCGGTATGTAACAATATAAAAAACAAGACACAGTATATACTGTGTCTTGTTTTTTAATACGACTTATGTAGTATTATATATTTCCTCTCATGATATATATTTATATTAAAGATATGAGATGAAAAATATAGAATACGTTCTTTTTCTTCGATTATTAGTCCCTAACCTAATAATACGCGAACGAGTTGAATGATTGTTTCATTCTCTACTTTGTAATAAATTTCCAATCCTTTTCTTTCACTAGAAACGATTTTAGCGCTTTTTAATTTTGCTAAATGCTGTGAAATTGTAGATTGTGGCATGTTTAAGCCAGTATACATTGTAGAAACGTTGCTTGGACCGCGCTCGATTAATCCTTTTACGATACATAAACGAACAGGATGAGCTAGCACTTTTAATAATTCTGCATTACTTTCATATAGTTCTAATTCTTTTTGAAAGGTTTCTAACATGTTCTTTTCCACCTCCGTGTGAGCTATTATACCATACTATACATACCAAAAATTTAAAGAAAAGAAAATAGTTGTTGCAGAAAAAAAGTCCTAAAGTAAAGAAATTGTAAGAAAAGAGACCCTGATGTAAATAAAATAGGTAAATTAGCATGTTTTTGTAAAATGACATTTTTGGGTGAAAATTTCGATGCGTTTTAAAAATTGAAAGATATAGATATATTTGTAACACAATTTTATCATGATTTTCTTATTCTTTCAAATTAATATACGAAATTTTTAAAATAATATGACAAAGGAATTATAATGATATATATAGAATATAAAACAGGTTAAAAGAAAAGAAGCTGAATGTAATTCGCTTCTTTATGGTGATAATGAAATATTTGCTTACGGCTGATAAATCTTAGGATGATCAAGTCATTAGTCATTTATTCTAAAATTCATCTTTTAGCAACGTTAAAAACCTGTGATTCCATATGTTCTCATAAAAATCAATTGTCTCTTTTGCGGACATAAAAGGATTATTCAACGTAGAGGTTGTTTTCTGTACCATAAAGTTTTCGTATCCTAGTCCGTGGGCAAACTTAATCGTAGCATCCATACAGTACTCTGTTTGGGCGCCACAAAATTCAATGCAATTTACAGATAATTGATCTAAAATTTCTTTTAAGTTTGTTTTATAAAATGAATTTGCATGTGTTTTTCTTACAAAAAAATCTTGTTCTTGAACATCTAGATCGGTATGAATAGCCCAAAGTTCTTTCTCGGGTACTAAATCATCATCACAATGTTGAACAAAAAGGATTGGTTTATTTAATTTTCTGTATGAATAAATTCTTTTATTTACTTTTGTTAGTAAGTTCTGTAAATCAAATAAATGCTCCTCGCTATAACATACGCCATTTTGTAAATCGATAACGATTAAAATATCTGAACAAATATCCATTATTTTCACCCCTTTTTATTTCTTAATATATCAATTAATCCATTATTTAGAAATAGATGATATACTTTTATTTTTTTATGGACTATAAGAAAAGAAGAAATTCAAATGAATATAACTAAAACGCAGAAAAAGAAGATATGAAAACCTAATCTCATATCTTCTTTTTCTCTATGCATTTACAGGTTCTTCTACATAAGAAAGGGCATTTTCAAAATCGGATATTAAATCGTTAACATTTTCAAGACCGACTGATAACCGAAGTAATGAATTAGAGATTCCTCTTTCATCACGAGCTTCTTGCGACAGTGCTGCATGTGACATTTTTGCTGGATAAGAAAGAATTGACTCTACAGCTCCTAAACTAACTGCAAAAACAGGTAATTTTACTTTTGATAAAAATTGGCGGAGTGCATCTTCTGACTGCAAAGTAAACGATAAGACCGCTCCAGCTGATGTTGCTTGAGATTGTTGAATATCAAATCCGAGATGTGTTTGTAATCCCGGATAATAGACATTTTGTACTTTAGCGTGCTCTTGTAAATAATGTGCGATTTTATTGGCATTTTTAGCTGAATGCTCGAGGCGTACGTGCAATGTTTTTAGACCGCGAAGTACGAGAGAACAATCTTGAGGTCCTAAAATAGCACCGAATGCATTTTGTAAAAATCCAAGCTTTTGAGCGAGTTCTGCATCTTTTACTACTGCTAATCCGGCAGTAACATCACTATGACCAGC
The DNA here is from genome assembly GCF_051776705.1 of Bacillus cereus group sp. BceL291. Classification (NCBI taxonomy): domain Bacteria; kingdom Bacillati; phylum Bacillota; class Bacilli; order Caryophanales; family Bacillaceae; genus Bacillus; species Bacillus cereus group sp. BceL291. Next base: position 95,504 of record NZ_JBPWAP010000015.1, read on the forward strand.
AATAAATTTTGTAGCACTATGAAGAACGACATCAGCTCCAAGTTCAAGTGGTTTTTGGAATAGTGGTGTCAAAAATGTATTATCAACAAAAGTAAGAGCGCCAATAGATTTTGCGAGTTTAGAAACCTCGCGAATATCTGTCACTTTTAAAAGTGGGTTAGAAGGTGTTTCTACATAAAAGAGCTTTGTATTTGGTTTCATGTTTTGTTTTATTTCTTCTAAATTGGTCATATCAACAAATGTATGTGAAACACCGTAACGGGAGAGTACCTCAGTTATCACTCGGTAAGTGCCTCCGTACACATCTTCTGAAATGAGTACGTGATCACCTTGTGAAAGAAGGAGGAATGCAGTGGAAATCGCTGCAATGCCTGATGCAAAGGCGAATCCTTTTGTTCCGCCTTCTAATAAAGCAATGATATCTTCAAGAGCTTCACGAGTTGGATTTCCTGACCTGCTATAGTCATATTTTCCGAACGTATCTACATCAAACTGGTGAAAAGTTGATGTGTTATAAATAGGAACGTTCACAGCGCCTGTTTGCGAGTCATGTTTATATTGGTTGTGTAGTAAGAGTGTATCTATAGAATAGCTCATATTCTTACACCTTCTTTTACGAGTTTAATGGCTTGCTTTAAGTCTTGAATTAAATCGTTACTATTTTCAATGCCAACTGAGAATCGAAGAAGACGATTGCATACGCCGTTTGCTGTTCTAATTTCTTCAGGAATATCAGCATGTGTTTGCGTTGCTGGATAAGTCATTAAACTTTCTACACCACCAAGACTTTCGGCAAATGTAATTAAGGATAAAGATTGTAAGAATGGATTAATCCAAGCTTCATCTTTAAGGCGGAATGAAATCATGCCGCCTCTTCCTGGATAAAATACATCTGTCACCCCGTCTTCATCATTTAAATACGCAACAACTGCTTTCGCATTTTCTTCATGTTGTCTCATGCGAAGCGCTAACGTTTTCATACCGCGAATTAATAACCATGAGTCAAATGGGCTTAAAACTGCACCTGATGCATTATGATAATGAGCGATTTCCTCGCAAAGTTCCTTTCCTTTTGCAACGACAAGCCCGCTTAGTACATCGTTATGTCCCCCTAAATATTTCGTTGCGCTATGAAGTACAATGTCAGCACCTTCTGTTAATGGTTGCTGTATATAAGGTGTGTAGAATGTGTTGTCTACAATAAGAAGTAGTCCGTGCCTTTTCGCTACAGTTGCGACAGCAGCAATATCAGTAACTTGCATTAATGGATTAGTTGGAGTTTCTATGAAAATAGCCTTCGTTTCAGTTGTGATAGCTTGCTCAATTTGTTTAATAGACTGTGTATTTACGTATCTACATCGAACATTCCATTTTTTTTCATGCTCAGAAAATAATCGATACGTTCCCCCGTATAAATCTTCAGATACAATAAGTTCGTCTCCAGAGCGGAATAGAGAAAGGACGAGGAGAACAGCCGCCATCCCTGAACTACAGGCATAACCTTGTTCGCCATATTCTAAGTCTGCGATCGCCTGTTCTAAAAGACCGCGAGTTGGATTGCCAGTTCGTGAATAGTCAAAGCCAGTAGATTTACCAATTCCTTCGTGGCGATAAGCGGTTGAGAAATAAACTGGTGGATTAACCGTTCCAGTTGTAGTTTCACTACGATTTCCGATTTGTGCTAGTTTTGTTTCGATTGTTGACATGTGAAAATTCCTCCTTTTTAAATTGAAACATTAAGTGAATATAAAATAAAAAAAGCCTTCTAAGAAGAAGGCTTTCGGTTTGAATAGAGTCTTCTTCTCATCTGTCAAATCTTTCACAATTTGCTGGAATTAGCACCTTATTAACAAAATGTTAATGGTTGCTGAGGCGTCACAGGGCCAGTCCCTCTACCTCTCTAGATAAGAATGTTCGTATGAAATTTTTATTATGTTTTTAACTTTACAATAAAAGATAATTGAATTGCAACTTTATTTTAAATAATTTTTATTTTCCCGCAAGTGTCATTGACTTTTACTTTTGTGCATGCTAAATTTATTAAAAAATTAACAAACATTGTTAAAAGGGGAACGCATTTCCTTTTAGCTACATAAATAAAATAATAAAGACAACTCTTATTGAGAGCGGTGGAGGGAAAGGCCCTGTGAAACCCGGCAACCTTCAAACGAAATGTTTGAAACGGTGCTAATACCTCATGCCCATCAACTTAAAAGTGTTAACTATCCCCAAAAGTAAAAAATGCCATCCTTTCTTTATATTCGTGATAGAATATAAAGAAATTGAATGTTTTTTCTTAATATTAGG